>DASQMY010000171.1:0-14182 GCA_035645255.1 Mycobacteriales bacterium | reverse complement strand
CGTCGAGCCCGTCGACGACTCGCTCGCGCTGATGAGCCAGGCCAACGACAAGGCGCTGACGTCCGGGGTCGCCCGCGACGGTGACACGGTCGTCGTCGTCGCCGGAGCGCCCGGTCAGTCCGGGGGCACCAACCGCCTGCTGGTCCACCGCGTCGACTCGTCGCTGCCCGGCATCCCGCCGCGGTCGGCGTACGACCGGCTGGTCTGAGGCGCCGCGGTCACCCCGCCACGGCGGCGCGCGCGGACAGTGCGCGCACCACCTCGGCGCGCTGCTCCAGCAGGACCCGGCGGAGCGCGTGCGGCAGATCGCCGGCGAGCACGACGTCCGTCCGGTCCACCGTCGCCTGCTCGATGAGTGTCCACGGGTAGAGGCCGCGCGAGATCTCCGTCGCGATCTCGACCGGACGGCTCGCCCAGAGCCCTGGTACGCCGGCGAAGTAGCGGTCCGCGTACGGCCGGCAGACGTCATCCTGACCCGGCTGCCAGAAGCCGTCGACGTTGCCCCTGACCATGTCGTTGGAGAGCGCGTCGCTGGCGATCACGTCGGCCCACACGCGGGCCTTCGCGCCGGGCGTGGGTAGCGCGGCGTGCGCGGTCGCCGCCCAGCGGCGGCCGGACGAGGTGTCGTCACGGCGCAGCTCGTCGGCCACTGCCGTCTCGCCGGCCGCGCCGCGGGCGGCGAGCCGCACCAGCAGCTGCCAGCGCAGGTCGGTGTCGACGACGAGTCCGGCCGGGACGCCGCTGCCGGCCAGCCAGCCGGCGACGACCGCGAGGTGCTCGGCCGACCGCGCCGTCGCGGCGAACCCGCGGACGAGCGCGAGCTGCCGGCTCGACTCGACGTCCGGCTGCCCGGCCAGGTCGAGCAGCTCAGCGGCGAGGCAGTCGGCGGCCGCGGGCGACGCTGCGGGCGGCAGGTAGCGGTCGACGGCGTGCTGTGCGTTGGCGAGCAGCCCGCCCAGAGTGGCGACCTCGGACTCGCCGCGCGCGCCGCGGACCACGGCGTCCACGTACTCCGCCGCCGGCAGCGCCGCGTCCCGGGCGAGCTCCCACAGCGCGGCCCAGCACACGGCGCGGGCCAGCGGGTCGGGGAGCGCGCCGACGTGGGCGAGCACGGTGCGCAGCGAGCACTCGTCGAACGCGGTCCGGGTGTAGGTGAGGTCGTCGTCGTTGACGAGCACCAGGTGGGCCGGGCGACCGTCGGCCAGCTCGGGCACGGAGGTGCGGGCACCGGCGACGTCGAGCTCGACCTGGTCGCGTCTGCGGAGCACGCCGCCCGTCAGGTCGTAGCGGCCTACCCGGATCCGATGGTCGCGCAGCGTCGGGTGGTCAGCAGGCGCGGTCTGCACGACGACCGCCGCGTGCGCGTCGTACCCGAGCGTGTTGACGCCGGCGGACCCGACCCACTGGTCGGCCCACCGCCGCAGGTCGCGACCACTGGCCGCCGAGAGCTCGCCGAGCAGGTCGTCCAGGGAGGCGTTGGCGTAGGCATGCCTGGCGAAGTAGCTGCGCAGCCCGGCGTAGAAGGCGTCCTCGCCGACCCACGCGACCAGCTGGCGGAGCACGCCGGCGCCCTTGCCGTAGCTGATCCCGTCAAAGTTGGTCAGCGCCGCGTCGGTGTCACCGACATCGGTCGAGATGGGGTGCGTCGTCGGCTGCTGGTCGGCGCGGTAGCCCCGGGTCTTGTCGCTGGTCGCGAAGTGCGTCCACGCGTTGGTGAACCTCGTCGCCGCGGTGAGCACCGCCGGCGCCATGTAGGTCGCGAAGCTCTCGTTGAGCCACAGGTCGCCCCACCAGCGCATCGTCACGATGTCGCCGAACCACATGTGCGCCATCTCGTGCGCGATGACCGACGCGCGGGTCAGCCGCTCGCTCTCGGTGACCTGCGACCGGAAGACGAAGCTCTCGTTGAACGTGACCGCGCCGAGGTTCTCCATCGCGCCGGCGTTGAACTCCGGCACGAAGAGCTGGTCGTACTTGGGCAGCGGGTACCGCAGCCCGAAGTGCCGGTGGTAGTAGTCGAAGGACGCCTTGGTCACGGTGAAGATCTCGTCGGCGTCCAGGTGTCTGGCGAGGCTGCGCCGGCAGTAGGCGCCGAGGGCGATCCCGTCGTGCTCTTCCCGAGCGACGGCGTAGCGGCCGGCGGCGACGGCGAAGAGATAGGTCGACAGCGGCGGCGTGTCGGCGAACACGTGCGTGCGGACCGCGCCCGTGTCGGCGTCGACGGCGCCGGGGCCGCCGCCGGCGCCCCCGACGTGAGCCGCGACGGGCGCGGCGTTGGCGACGACCTCCCACTCGGCGGGCGCGTGGACCGTGAGCGCGAACCGCGCCTTGAGGTCCGGCTGGTCGAAGCACGCGAACAGCTGCTGCGCGTCGTACAGGAAGGTCTGCGAGTACAGGTAGACCTCGCCGTCGGCCGGATCGACGAACCGGTGCAGCCCCTCACCCGAGCGGGAGTAGGCGCAGTCGGCGACGACCACGAGCTCGTTGTCCGCGCCGAGGCCGTCGAGGCGGATGCGATGCCCGGCGAGCGCGTCGGCCACATCGAGGGGCCGGCCGTTCAGCGTGATGCTCTCGACGTGCGCAGCCAACAGCTCGGCGAACGACGACGACCCTGGCTCCGCGCAGCTGAAGCGGATCCGGGTGGTCGACCCGAAGACGTCAGCTCCGCGGGTGACGTTGAGTGTGACGTCGTACCGGTCGACGGTGAGCAGCGCGGCCCGCGCCGCCGCCTCCGGGCGCGTCAGCTGCCGCACGAGCCCGTCCAGGTCTGCCCGTCCGCCGTGTCCCGCACGTCGACGCCCATGCCGGCCAGCTCGTCGCGGAGCCGGTCGGCGGTGGCCCAGTCCTTCGCCGCCCTCGCGGCGCCGCGCTGCTCCAGCGCCAGCACGGCGCCCGCGGGCAGCGTCGCGGCCGGCTTCCCGACGTCTGCCGCCAGGTCGAGGCCGAACAGCGCGTCGAGGTGGGCGAACATCTCGAACCGCGACCCGGCGGGCAGCTCCTCGTCGCGCTCGATCCGACGCAGGACCTGCACCGCGGTCGCAGTGTCCAGGTCGTCGTCGAACGCGGCGTAGACCTCCGGGACGTAGCCGGCGCACATCGGCTTGCTCGGCGCCTCCGCCCACTCGGCGACTCGGGCGCGCCAGCGCCGCAGCGTCCGGTCGGCTGCAGCGATCGTGTCCCACGTGAGGTTGAGCTGCTGGCGGTAGCGGTGCTCGAGGAAGGCCAACCGGAGCGCGAGCGGGTCGTGGCCGCGGTCGACGACGTCGCTCAGGTTGACCACGTTGCCGGTCGACTTGGCCATCTTGCGACCCTCGAAGAGCAGGTGCTCGGCGTGCACCCACTGTCGTACGACGGGGTGCCCGACCGCCGCCTCCGACTGCGCCCGCTCGTCCTCGTGGTGCGGGAAGCGCAGGTCGATGCCGCCGGTGTGCACGTCGATCGTCTCGCCGAGGTAGCGCAGGCTCATCGCGGAGCACTCGATGTGCCACCCCGGAAAGCCATGGCCCCACGGTGACGGCCACACCATCTCGCGGTTCGGGCCGGCGCCCTTCCACAGCGCCCAGTGGGCGTGGAACCGCTTGGCGGGGTCCGCGCCGCCGTCGAACCGGTTGCCCGCCTTGAGCTGGTCGAGCCGGTTGCCGGACAGCTCGCCGTACGCCGGCCAGCTGGCGGCGTCGAAGTAGACGCTGCCGTCCGCGGCCGCGTAGGCGTGGCCTTGGGCGATCAGCCGCTCGATCAGCTCCAGCATGTCGGTGATGTGGTCCGACGCGCGCGGGTAGCCGCCGGCCGGGTGGATGTTGAGCGCCGCGAGGTCGCGGTGGAACGCCGCCTCGTAGAACCGCGCGATGTCGAAGGCGCTCTTGCCCTCGGCCTTCGCCTGCAGCAGCAGCTTGTCGTCGCCGAGGTCGTTGACGTCGTCCTGCAGGTGGCCGACGTCGGTGATGTTCTGGACGACGTCGACGCGCAGCCGGTGCCGCTCGGCGGCGCGCCGGATCAGGTCGGTCAGCAGGAACGTCCGCATGTTGCCGACGTGGGCGAACCGGTAGACCGTCGGCCCGCATGCGTAGAGCGACAGCCGGCCGGGCCGGCTCGGCGTGATCTCCTGCACCTGGCGGGTCAGCGTGTCGTAGAGGCGTAGCACGCGTCCTAGTCAACACCTCGGCTCACCGGTGCGCCGAGCCGATTCGACGCCACGGACCGGCGGCTGCCGGGCCGTTTCGGCACCGTTGTCCGCGGAGATCCGGGCACAACGGTGCCGAAACCGGGGTTTGCGGCCCAGTCAGTTGAGCCGCGACCGCACCATCCGCGCCTCGCCGAGCGCCTCCTCGGCGCGGTCGTCGTCGGTGCCCGCCACCGCCTCGGCGTACTGCTCCAGGTCGTGCGCCGCGCCCAGGTAGTCGCCGAGCCGGGCGCGCAGCTCGCCGCGCTCCCGGCGCAGCTCCACGTGGTAGGCCGGCAGCAGCAGGGACAGGTCGCCCGCCCAGAGCCGGGTGCGCACGTCGCCGGTCCGGGCGGCGAGCACCCGGATGTTGTTGAGCACCCGCGCGACGATCTCGACCGGCTCCCACGCAGTGACGTCCGCCGTCGTGAGCTCTCCTCCGCCGGGCACCCGCGCGGACAGCTCGGCCAGTGACGTCAGCCGGCCGCCGGCGTAGGGATCGAGCAACGTGGCGGACTCCGGGTCGCCCACCGCGACCACGAAGTGGCCCGGCAGCCCGACGCCGTACGCCGGGATGCCGGCGCGTCGTGCGGCGTCGAGATAGACGACCGAGAGCAGGATCGGCAGCCCGCGGCGGCGCTCGACCACCTCGTGCAGCAGCGACGCGCGGAGGTCGCCGTAGTCGTCGCCATAGCCCCGGAAGCCGTGACGGTCGCCGATGACGCGCCGCAGCACCACCGCCTGGTCGTACGCCGACGCACCGGCGGTCACGTCGGCGGCCACCTCCGCGGCCAGCTCGGCGAGCCCGGCCCCGGTCAGTGCCAGGTCGGCGTCCGGCCGCACCTCGGCGCCGATCAGCAGGCAGGCCGTGGTCAGGTCCGGCTCCGGCGACTGCACCGTCTCGGCGAAGCGGCGCCGCGACTCGGTGCTCACCGGCTCGCACCGGCATCGGGATCCGGGTCGCGCCGCACCGTCCTCGTGCCGCGCCGCGCCACGGGCGCCGGGACCGTCTTCCCCGCCACGACGCTCGCCTCGTCGACGACGACGTCGCCGGCGCGGGTCCTGATCGTCAGCGCTGCGTCCGCCCAGCTGAGCAGGTCGCCGACCACGTCGCCGAGACCCTCCCGGCCGTCGGTCAGCCGGCGCCTGACCATGATCCGGCGCCCGACGTCGGCCGGGGATATCTGCACGCGGTAGATGTCGGGCACCGGGCTTTCGCTGGGATGTGCTGCGACGGCTGTCGCCTGCGATACTAGGGCGACCAGACCGTGGCACTGCCTGCTCTAGGAGGACCCGACGTGACCTACGTCATTGCCGAGCCTTGCGTCGACGTCAAGGACAAGGCCTGTATCGAGGAGTGCCCGGTCGACTGCATCTACGAGGGCAACCGCTCGCTGTACATCCACCCCGATGAATGCGTGGACTGCGGTGCCTGCGAGCCGGTCTGTCCGGTCGAGGCGATCTTCTACGAGGACGACGTGCCTGGTGCGTGGAAGGACTACACCAAGGCCAACAAGGACTTCTTCGACGAGCTCGGGTCACCGGGTGGTGCGTCCAAGATCGGTGCCACGGGCACGGACGTGCCGTTCATCGCCAACCTCCCCGCGGAGTAGCACCCCGACTGCCGTCGAGGCCGCCTCCGCCGTACGCCGCGCCGCCGCCCATTCCTCGGGACGGGCGGCGCGCCGCGTCTCAGCGCGGGAACGTCCAGCGGGTCGCAGATGTCGGGAAGTCCTTCTCCCGCCAGGCCAGCACGACGGCCGGCCGCAGCACGTATACGACCTGGCCGGGCCCCGGCTCCGGCCGGAGTGCGTACTTGTTCTCGTACGCGTCGGCGAAGCCGTCCGGCACGTCCGCCCCCTGCCGGATCTCGACCGTGCCCTCGACGATCACGACGTCGTCACCGCTCTCCAGGTGTACGACGACACGCGGTTCGGCGGCGAGGTTGCGGCCCTTCACCGACCCGGGGTCGGTCGAGAAGACGACGGCACCGTCCAGCCACAGCCCCCAGACCGGCATCGCGTGCGGCCGGCCGTCGGGCCGGACCGTGCAGATCCAGTAGTTGCGCCCCCTCGTCAGCTGGTCCTCGGCCCACTCCCACGGCAGCGTGCCGCTCGGGTCGGCCGAGATCCCGTAGCCCGCCGTCATCGCTGGCCGCCCCGCCACCGCCGGCGCGCTCGCGTCCTTCGCCATCGCCTGCCTCCTTCCTCAGCGTCGACCCGGCCAGCCAACCACCGACGTCTGACACATCGGCCGGCGCGGGAGGATCTGTGGCAGACATGATCTTGGTCTGAGCGTGCGATCAAGATCATCCGCACCGCAGATCACCGGGAGCGGCGCTGCCGCGGTGACGGGACCGGCGGCAAGTGCTGCGACAATGGCGCCGCCATGATCGAGCTGCCGGACTTCCCGTGGGACCGCCTGACGCCGTACGGCGACGTCGCGCGCGCCCACCCCGACGGCATCGTCGACCTCTCCATCGGTACGCCGGTCGACCCGACGCCGGAGATCGTCCAGCGGGCGCTCGCGCAAGCGGCGGACGCTCCCGGCTACCCGACCACGATCGGCACCGAGCGCCTGCGCCACGCGATCGCCGGCTGGCTCGAGCGCCGGGTCGGCGTGACCGTCGACCCGCTCACCGAGGTGCTGCCGTCCATCGGCAGCAAGGAGCTGGTCGCGCTGCTGCCAACGCTGCTGGGCAGCGTCGGCAAGGTGCTGTTCCCCGACCTCGCCTACCCGACCTACGACGTCGGCGCGCGGATCGCGGGGTGCGAGCCGGTGCCGGTCCCGACGACCGACGGCCTGATCGACCTCGCCGCGCTCGACCGGGTGGGCGACGGCGCGGCGCTGCTCTGGATCAACTACCCGGCCAACCCGCACGGCCGGTGTGCGCCGCGCGGCCACCTCGCGGACGTGGTCGAGTGGGCCCGCGCGCGGGGCGTCCTGGTCGCCAGCGACGAGTGCTACATCGAGTTCGCCTACACCGCTCCGTCGAGCTCCGCGCTCGCCCACGGCGCCGACGGCGTCCTCACCGTGCACTCGCTGTCCAAGCGGTCCAACCTGGCCGGCTACCGCGCCGGTTTCGTCGCCGGTGACGCGACAGTCGTGCGCCGGCTGCTCGAGGTGCGCAAGCACGCCGGGCTGATCGTCCCGGCGCCGGTCCAGGCGGCGATGGCGGCCGCGCTCGACGACGACGAGCACGTCGACGCGCAGCGGCGGATCTACGGCGAACGCCGCACCCTGCTGCAGGCGGCGCTGGAGTCCGCCGGCTGGTGCATCGACCACTCCGAGGGCGGGCTCTACCTCTGGGTGACGCACCCGCTGCACGACAGCTGGTCCGCGGTGGAGCACCTCGCCAAGGCCGGCGTCCTCGTCGCCCCCGGCGACTTCTACGGCGCCGCCGGGCGCCGCCACGTCCGAGTCGCCATGACCGCACCCACCGAGCGCATCCGCGCCGCCGCCCATCGACTGGAGACGACCACGTGAGCCTGCAGGACCGCATCGACGAGCTGTGGCAGCGCCGCAGTGAGCTGACCGACGCGGACGACGACGCGCGCAAGGTCGTGACCGAGGCGATCGACTCGCTCGACGCCGGGGAGGCACGGGTCGCCGAGGTCGGCGCCGACGGCACGGTCGTCGTACACGAGTGGGCCAAGCAGTCGATCCTGCTGTCGTTCAAGGTGCTGCCGATGGCCGACGTGACGGTCGGGCCGTACGAGTACCGCGACCGGCTGCCGCTGAAGAAGCGCACCGACGGCGTGCGCGTCGTGCCCGGCGCGATCGCGCGCTGGGGGTCCTACCTCGGACCCGGCGTGATCCAGATGCCGAGCTACGTCAACATCGGCGGCTACGTCGACGAGGGCACGCTCATCGACACGTGGGCTACCGTCGGGTCGTGCGCGCAGATCGGCAAGCGCGTCCACCTCTCCGGCGGCGTTGGCATCGGCGGTGTCCTCGAGCCGCCGCAGGCCGCGCCGGTCGTCGTCGAGGACGACGCGTTCATCGGCTCGCGCTGCATGGTGGTCGAGGGCGCCCGGGTGCGCCGCGGCGCGAAGCTCGGCGCGGGCGCGATCCTCACGTCGTCGACGCGGGTGTTCGACGCCGAGAGCGGCGACGAGCTGCCCCGCGGCGAGGCGCCCGAGCGAGCCGTCGTGGTCGGCTCGACGCGGGTGAAGTCGTTCGCCGGAGGGGACTTCGGCATGCCGTGCCTGCTCGTGCTGCGCCGGCTGGCGGAGGGCGAGATCCACGACAAGCTCGCCCTCAACGAGGTGCTGCGCGAGCACGGGGTGGCGCCGTGACGCTCGACCTCGGCGCCCCCGCGACCGACCTGGTGAGAACGCTCGTGGACATCGAGTCGGTGAGCGGCAACGAGGCGCGGATCGCCGACGAGATCGAGGCTGCGCTCGGCGAGGCGACCCACCTGCAGGTCGAGCGCAACGGCAACACCGTCGTCGCGCGCACCGACCTCGGCCGCGACAAGCGGATCCTGCTCGCCGGCCACACCGACACCGTCCCGCTCGCCGGCAACCTCCCGTCGCGCATCGACGGCGACCGGCTCTACGGCTGCGGCACCACCGACATGAAGGGTGGCCTCGCCGTCCTGCTCTCGATGGCGGCGACGGTCGCCGCGCCGCGGTACGACGTGACCTACGTCGCGTACGAGGGCGAGGAGGTCGAGAGCGACCGCAACGGGCTGAAGCACCTGGTCGACCAGCACCCCGACTGGCTGGAGACCGAGCTGGCGATCCTGATGGAGCCGACCCGGGCGCGGATCGAGGCCGGCTGCCAGGGGACGCTCCGCGTCGAGGTCCTGGTGCCCGGCGTGCGCGCCCACTCGGCCCGGTCGTGGGTCGGCGTCAACGCGATCCACGACGCGGCGCCGCTGCTCGCCACCCTCGCGGCGTACGACGGCCGGCGGGTCGTCATCGACGGCTGCGAGTACCGGGAGGGCCTCAACGCCGTGCGGATCTCCGGCGGCGTCGCCGGCAACGTCGTGCCCGACGAGTGCCGCGTCGAGATCAACTACCGCTTCGCGCCGGACCGGTCGGAGTCGGACGCACTCGTCGCCGTACAGGAGATGCTGTCGCCGTACCAGGTGGTGCTCATGGATGTCGCCGGTGGTGCGATGCCGGGGCTGCACCTGCCGGCGGCGCAGGAGTTCATCGCCGCGGTCGGCGACCGCCCGACGGCCAAGCTCGGCTGGACCGACGTCGCCCGCTTCAGCGCACTCGGCGTGCCGGCGGTCAACTTCGGCCCGGGCGACCCGCTGCTGGCGCACACCCGCGACGAGTACGTCGAGCTCCCCGAGGTCGACCGCGCCGCAGACGTGATGCGCCGCTACCTCACCGGCTCATGATGGACGCCGGGCCGCGCTGACCGGCCGCCGCGGCAACCGGCGTACGACGGCGACGGCGCCGGTCGCAACCCCGGCACCGAGCACCCGGGCCCGCCAGGGGTGCAGCCCCAGCTGCTCGGTGTAGCGGCTGCGGGCGAACGCCTCGCGACCGAACCGCCCGCGGACGTGCGGATCACGCGTCGGCGTCCGCAGGTTGTCGACCGGGTCGTCGGGCTGCCGGCTGGTCAGCCACGCGGACACCCGGAGTGCTCGCAGCACCGAGTCGGTGAGCGCCGGGCTCACCCGCTGCAGCACCTCGAGGCCCTTGCCGGCACCACCGACCGTCACCTCGCGGACCGGGCTCGTCAGCACCTCGGTGATCGCGCGCGCGACGACCTCCGGCTCGTAGAACGGCGGCACCGACCGCGGGTGCCTGGCGGAGGCGGACCTGGCGTTGTCGAAGAACGGCGTGTTGATCGACGCGGGGAGCACGTCGACGACGTGGACGCCGCTCCCGGACAGCTCGAGCCGCAGTGACTCGGTGAAGCCGAGGATGCCGTGCTTGGCCGCGCAGTACGCGGACAGCAGCGGGACCGAGCGCCGCCCGAGGACCGACGTGACGCTGACGAGCACGCCGCCGCCGGCGGCGCGGACGTGGGGCACCGCGGCCTTCAACCCGTACATCGCGCCGAGCAGGTCGACCTCGACGACCCGGCGGAGGTCGGCGTACGCCGTCTGCTCGACGGTCGCGTAGGTCGCGACCGACGCCAGCTGCACCCAGGCGTCCAGCCGCCCGAACTCCGCGGCCGCCTTCGCCGCCACTCGCGGGGCAGCGTCGATGTCGGCGACGTCCGCCGCCGCCCACGCCACCGGGGTCGGCGCCAGCTCGCGCGCGAGCTCGGCAAGCGTCGACTCGTCCCGGCCGACGAGCACCAGCCCGCGCACTCCGCGCCGGGACAGCTCGTGCGCTGTGGCGCGGCCGATGCCGGCCGACGCGCCGACGAGGACGACGGCCTGGTCCGCCAGCGGGCGCACGCGGGTCAACGCGTCGTGCGGTCGGCCGCGTCGACGTCTGCGGCGTCGCGCAGGTCGATGGCCCTGGTCGTCAGCGAGCTCGGTGCGTCGGCGAAGGCCCCCGGGTCGATGCCGACGCCGAGCCGCTGGTGCAGCTCGCCGCCGAGCCAGCCGGTCGCAGCGGACAGCAGTGCCGCGCCGAGCGACAGCGCGAGCGCCACCGCCGTCGGCCGGTGGTCGTCGTTGCCGCGCCTGGCCAGCCAGCTGAGCGCGAGCATCGCGACGAGGACGACGTTGCCGATGGCGTGCAGGCGGCCGACGCTGCGCGCGCGGGTGTCGGCCGGGACGTGCCGGTAGTCGATGAACCCCGGAACCATCGCGACGACCCCCGTGATGACAGCAGCGGCCAGCGCGTGGAACGCCGCGTGCGCCCACCGGTCGTCATCGGTGATCAGCCACGCGATGTCGAAGACGGCCGCGGCCATCAGCAGACCGAGCGGGAACGTGACGAGCATCGGGTGCGTCGCGTGCCCGGCCGCCTTCGAGTGGCTCTCCACGCTGCCGACCCGCTCGTGCCGTTCGCTCGCCGCCAGCTCGTCGGCGCGGATCCCGCGCGGCCGGTCGATCTCCTCCTCGTCGCCCAGCTTCATCGTCGTCTCGAGCGAAGCCTTCGCGTCGAGGTCGCGGGAGGAGCGGTCGACGCCGATGCCGAGCCGCTCCACGAGCTCACCGCCGAGCCACCCGGCGTACGCCGCGAGCAGTATCGCGACGATCTCCAGCGACAGCACCAGACCGTCGGCGAGGTGGTCCTCCTCGGTTCCCCGCACGACCGTCGCGATGACGAACAGCGTCAGCACGACGGAGTTGGCCACGCCGTGGATCGCGCCGATCTTCTTGGCGCGGGTGAACGACGGGATGGACAGGTAGTCGACGAGGCCGGTGATCCACGCGAGCGCGCCGCCGACCAGCCCGACCATGGCCAGCCGGAACGCCGTCTCGCCGTACCGCACGTCGTCGGTGATGCGGTGGATCACGTCGAACGCGAGGGCGGAGGTCAGCAGTCCGAGCGGCAGCACGATCAGCATCGGGTGGATCGGGTGCCCGGCGACCTTGGCCCGGCTCTCCATGGCGGCTCTCCTCGCGGCGGCGGTGACAACGGATCGGGCCGACTGCTACCCGGGAGGCCGCGCTGCCAACCGGCACCGCCCCGCGGCCGCGGTCAGCGGCGGCGGGAGTCCTTGGTGGCGTTCCAGATGGCCCGCGCGGTGTCCTTGACCATGCCGCCGATCCCGCCGGCGGACTCGAGGCGCAGCATCGACTGGGTCTGCGCGTCGAGCGCGAGCCGGTTGGCCCTGGCCGCCTGCGCGAGGGCGGCGGTGAGCCGCCGGCCGTCCGTGACGGCGTGCGGGTAGAGGGACATCGTCCGGCCGTCCGCGTCGACGAGGTCGAACCTCGCGACGGCGCTCTGCTGCGTGCCGCTCCCGCTGCGGACGACCTCGCCACGCAGCGACGTCAGCGTCTGGAGTGACACCCGCCGGTTGACGAAGAGCTTGCGTACGGCGAGCTCGTCGGCAGAGACGACGACCGATCGAGTGAGCCGCTCGGCGACGAACAGCACGACCAGGACGAGCACGACGAGCGCACCGATCCGCACGGCCGGCCAGTAGTCGGCGAGCGCCAGCGGGACGACGACGGCCGCGGCGAGCAGGGCGAGCAGCACGGTGCGGATCCGGCCGCGCACGCGGAAGGTCTCGGCGGCCTGCATACGGGGGACGCTACCTGCCCTCGGCCGGCGCGTGGCGTAGCGTGCGGGCGCGTGGACGACAACGTGTGGATCACCCGGTTCGGCGCGGGGGACTGCGCGGCCGGCGGCACCGGCGTACGGATCGCTGTCAAGGACAACATCGACGTCGCCGGCGTCGTCACCACCTGCGCCTGCCCGGCGCACGCCGAGGGCCGGGCCGCCGCCGAGGCCGACGCCGGCTGCCTCTCCGGCGCGCGGGCAGCAGGTGCGTTCGTCGTGGGGAAGACCAACCTGCACGAGCTCGCCTACGGCACGAGCGGCGTCAACCCCTTCTTCGGTACGCCGACCAACCCGCTGGACGGGCGGCGGATACCGGGTGGCTCCTCCAGCGGGTCGGCGGTCGCGGTCGCGACCGGGCAGGCGGACGTGGCACTCGGCACGGACACCGGTGGCTCGGTCCGGATCCCCGCGGCGTGCTGCGGGGTGGTCGGCCTCAAGACGACGCACGGCCGGATACCGCTGGCGGGCGTCTGGCCGCTCGCCACGAGCCTGGACACGGTGGGGCCGCTGGCGCGTGACGTCGACGGCGCGCTGCTCGGCATGCAGCTGCTCGAGCCCGGCTTCGTCGAGGCGGAGCTCGACGAGCGGCTGGTCGTCGGCCGGCTGCGACCGGAAAGCGAGGCGGCCGTCGACGCGGCCGTCGACGCCGCGCTGGTCGCGGCCGGCTTCGAGGTCCGCGAGATGTCGTTGCCGTCGTTCAGCGCCGCCCGCGAGGCCGGCGGCACGCTGCTCGGCTACGAGTCGTGGCTGGTCAACGGCCACCTCGTCGGCAAGGAGGGGATCAGCGTGGCGGAGCGGATCGCCGGCGGCGCCGACGTCTCGATCGACGACCTGGCGACGGTCGGCGACACCGCCGTGCGGTGGCTGGCCGAGCTGGACGAGGCGTTCGAGACCGTCGACCTGCTCGCGCTGCCCACGCTGCCGATCCTCCCGCCGTACGTCGCGGAGGGCCTGGACACCGAGCCGCTGGGGCGGCACACCATGCCGGTCAACCTGGCCGGCCTCCCGGCGATCGCCCTGCCGGCGCCGACCGGCGGCGTGCTGCCGGCGAGCCTGCAGCTGGTCGCACCGGCGTACGCCGAGGACCTGCTGATCGCGGCCGCCCGGCTGGTCGAGCGAGCGGTGGCCGACCGAAGCTAGGGTCAGCGTCATGTCAGACGCAGACGCGCGCGAGCGCGCAGAGGCAGCGGCCGTCGCCGACCTCGCCGCCGATCAGCAGGAGGCGAGCTCCTCCGCCGACGGCGCATCGGAGCGCCACCGCGGCCCGGTGCTGCTGCGCCGCGGCCAGGTGCGCTCGAGCACGACCGACCAGCACCTGCTGGACACGCGCGGCCCGGCCGACTGGGTGCACGCCGACCCGTGGCGGGTGCTGCGGATCCAGTCGGAGTTCGTCGAGGGCTTCGGCCTGCTCGCCGAGCTGCCCGCCGCGGTGACCGTCTTCGGCTCCGCGCGGACGCCGCCGGGCCATCCGGACTACGACGCGGCGAAGCGGCTCGGCGCCGAGCTCGCCCGCGCCGGCTTCGCCGTCATCACCGGCGGCGGGCCCGGGCTGATGGAAGCGGCCAACCGCGGCGCGTCCGAGGCCGGCGGGGTGAGCGTCGGCCTCGGCATCGAGCTGCCGTTCGAGCAGAAGCTCAACGACTGGGTCGACATCGGGCTGGAGTTCCGCTACTTCTTCGCCCGCAAGACGATGTTCGTGAAGTACGCGCAGGCGTTCGTCATCATGCCCGGCGGATTCGGCACTCTCGACGAGCTGTTCGAGGCGATGACGCTGGTGCAGACGCGCAAGGTCACGCAGTTCCCGGTGATCCTCTACAACTCCGCCTACTGGTCGGGGCTGCACCAGGGTCATCGCCTCGAACAGCTCGTC
>DASQMY010000170.1:0-3182 GCA_035645255.1 Mycobacteriales bacterium | reverse complement strand
TCTCGGCGAAGGCGCCGATGCCGAGGGCCGGCGACAGCTCGGTGCCGTCGGTGAGCGTCATCTTCTGCGTCGCGTTGAAGGTCGAGAAGCAGTACCACGGACGCCCGCGCAGGCAGCTGCGGCACGTCCCGCACACCGCGCGCCAGTTGAGCACGACGAAGTCGCCGGGCGCGACCGAGGTGACGCCGTCTCCGACGGACTCGACGACCCCCGCCGCTTCGTGGCCGAGCAGGAACGGAAAGTCGTCGGTGATGCCGCCCTCGCGGTAGTGCAGATCGGTGTGGCAGACACCGCACGCCTGCACGCGGACCAACGCCTCGCCGGGGCCCGGATCGGGTACGACGACGGTCTCGATCGTGACCGGCGCGCCCCTCCCCCTGGCGACCACTCCGCGGACCTCATGTGCCATGCCGACCGTCCCGTCGCCGAGTGACTCGCCTGCGCCGATTCCATCCCCGCCGGGCGCCATCGGGCAAGTCGGGCGCGGCGGTCCGCCTCGGGCTACCGCCGGTAGAGCCAACCGGACATCGCCTTGGTGACCCTCGGCATCACCACCCAGGTCAGCAGCGGCACGAGCACTGCTGTGGTGAACGCCGTCCGCGCCGGGAGCGCAAGCCGGTCCAGGAGCGGCCCGGCCGCGAACGCGAGCGCTGTCGCCAGCACCCAGATGACGCCGAACGTCACCAGCGCCATCTTCCAGCGCGGCGGCGAGACCGGTCCGCCGTCGCGTGCGAACCACGACTCCAGGCCGCTGATCGTCTGCACCACCGGCTCGTCCGACATCCCCTCCACCTGCCGCAGCCAGCGCGCCCGCTCCACCGAGGCGTGCCAGCGCTCGAAGTCGCGCTTGGTCGCCCAGCGGAACACGACCACGAACTCGTTGGTGTCGGGCTGGTCGGGGGTCACGACCTCGACGTCCAGGAAGCCGCGGAACGTCGACGCGACGGCGAGCACACCGCGCAGCCAGTCGCCGAGCTGCGCCTCGTAGCCCGGCTTGGGCCGGCGGGACAGCACGACGGTGACCGGCGACGTGTCGGTGCCGGTCTTCGGAGTGGACGCGCTGGCAGCGGCGGTCGTGGGTGTCGTCACGCCTGTGCAACACCGGCGGGCGGCTCGCGAACTCCCGGCTCGGGTGTGTGATCGCCCACAACGCCGCGCCACAATGGGCGGATGCCGCGCCGCGTGGTCACCGCCGCCGTCCTGGCGGCGCTGGTCGCCGGTGTCGGCTGCTCCGACGACGCACCTCTCGCCGTACCGACTCCGGCCTCCCCGGCCACCACGGCGGCGACGCCGCCCTCGGGGAAGGCGACACCGGCACCGGCGCCGACCCCGAAGCCGACGCCGACACCGGCCGCGACTCGCCGCCGGCCGGCCGCGGCGTCGTTCGCCGCGTCCACGTCTCGGATCACCGCGGCCACTCGGGCGCGGATGTCGAAGTCCTGGCGGCCCGGCTGCCCGGTCCCGCTCGAGCAGCTGCGGCTGATCCGCGCGACCCACTGGGGGTACGACGGCCGCGTGCGGACCGGCGAGCTAGTCGTACACCGCGACGTCGCCGCCGACGTCGTCACGGTGCTTCGGCGGCTCTTCGCGGCGCGGTTCCCGATCGAGCGGATGCGCCTCGTCGACGAGTACGGCGCCGACGACCGCACGTCGATGCGCGCGAACAACACGTCGGCGCTCAACTGCCGGTACGTCGAGGACCGGCCTGGCGTGTGGAGCCAGCACGCCTTCGGCCGGGCGATCGACGTCAACCCGCTGGTCAACCCGTACGTCGACGGTGCGGAGATCGACCCGCCGGAGGGCGCGCGGTACGCCGACCGCAGCACCCGCGCACCCGGGCTGATCCGCTCCGGCGACGTCGCCGTCCGCGCCTTCGCGGCGGAGGGCTGGGAGTGGGGCGGCTACTGGCGCAACAGCAAGGACTACCAGCACTTCTCCAGCAACGGGCGCTGACGCCGCACGCCGAGTTGGAGCCGGGCAACAGCCCGGCGTAGTGTCTGAGACAGACCGATCGGTCTCACAACGTGAAGGTGGTTCGGCGGGATGGTGACGCGAGCGCTGGAAACCCGCGCGCGCATAGTGCGCGACGCGGCCAGCGTGTTCGGCACGCGCGGGTTCTTCGGCACGTCGATGAGCGACCTGCTGAGCGCGACCGGGCTGCAGAAGGGCGGGCTCTACAACCACTTCGGCAGCAAGGAGCAGCTGGCGCTCGAGGCGTTCGACTACGCGGTGAGCCTGATCACCGGCCGCTACGTCGAGGCGTTCGCCGCGACCGACTCCCAGCTCGACCGGCTGTTCGCGATCGTCGACGTCATCAGCGCACTCATCGACGACCCGGCGCTGCCGGGCGGCTGCCCGATCCTCAACGCCGCAGTCGAGTCCGACGACGTGCTGCCGGTGCTGCGCGAGCGCGCGCAGGAGGCGATGACCAGCTGGCTGCGGCTGATCGGTTCGACGGCCAAGGCGGCGGTCGAAGCCGGCGAGCTGCGGGCGGACGTCGACCCGCGGCAGCTCGCCACCGTCGTGACGGCCACGCTGGAGGGGGCGGTGATGCTGTCCAAGCTGTACGGCGATCCGAGCTACATGCACCGCGCGGTCGACCACGTCACGGCGCACATCCGCTCGTTCGCCACCGCGCCCGCAGCGGCTCCGCCGCGCGTCCGGCGTACCGGGAAGAAGGCGGCGCGATGACGCCGTCCGCCGACCTCGCGTCCGTGGAGCTGCGAAGGCTCCGGCCGTCCGACGAGGGCCGGATGCGGCGGTTGTTCCACCGGCTGTCGCCGGAGACGGTCTACCGCAGGTTCCTCACCAGCTACAGCGATCCCGAGCCGCTGCGACCGCTGCTGCAGGTCGACGACGTGCGCCGGGTCGCGATCGCGGCGGTCGACCCGGACGGCGAGATCATCGGAGTCGGCCGCTACGGGCGGCTGACCGCAGAGCCGGCGACCGCGGAGGTCGCCGTCGTCGTCCAGGACAGCCATCAGGGCCGCGGCCTCGGCACCCGACTGCTGCAGGAGGTCGGCGACCAGGCGCGCGCAGCCGGCGTACGGCGACTGGTCGCGACGGTCCTGGCCGACAACCCGGCCAGCGTGCGCATGCTGCAGCGCGTCTTCCCGCAGCTGACGATGCGGCGCGACGGCGGCCTCTACGAGATCGAGGTCGACCTGGCGCCCTGCCGACCG
>DASQMY010000169.1:0-4371 GCA_035645255.1 Mycobacteriales bacterium | reverse complement strand
CCTGCTCGGGGCGCCGGCACCCGGCGCGCCGCTCTACCCCGCGGCGGAGTGGGTGGCCCGACTCGTCGCGCAGGCGCTGGCGGCCGGGGACGAGCCGGACGCCGTCGCGCCGCTGTACCTGCGGCGTCCCGACGCGGAGGTCCCCAAGGCGGTCGAGGCGGTGCTCCCGGCATGACCGCCGGCGCGGCGCCGGCCGGTGACGCGCCGACCGCCGCCGTAAGCATCCGGCCCATGCGGTGGTGGGACATCGAGCCGGTCATGGTTCTCGAGCGCGAGCTGTTCGTGGAGGACAGCTGGTCGGCGGAGCTGTTCTGGGCGGAGCTGGCAGAGCACGACTCGCGGCACTACCTGGTCGCCGACGCCGACGGCGGGCTCGCCGGCTACGCCGGCCTGCTCGCCTACGCCGACGAGGGCTACGTGCAGACGATCGCCGTCGCGCCGCCGTACCAAGGGTGTGGCATCGGCGCCCGGCTGCTCACTGCGCTGATGGACGAGGCCCGCCGTGTCGGGGTCCCGAGCGTCGGACTCGAGGTGCGGTCGGACAACGAGCGGGCGCAGCGGCTCTATCGCCGGTTCGGCTTCCGGTCGGTCGGGGTGCGGCGCGGCTACTACCAGCCCTCCGGTGCGGACGCCGTGGTGATGTTCGCGCGCGACGTCGACGGCACGGCGTACGGCGAGCTCCTGGACCGCCTGCGCACCGTCGTCGGGTAGCCGGGTCCCGTACCTTGTTCCGGACGTGTCGCCGCCGTGGGCTGGAGGGTGCTGGGTGGACGGGCCGCTGATCCTCGGGATCGAGACATCCTGTGACGAGACCGGGGTCGGGATCGTCCGCGGCGGGACGCTGCTCGCCGACGCCATCGCGTCGTCGGTCGACGAGCACGCCCGCTTCGGCGGCGTCGTGCCTGAGGTCGCGTCCCGCGCGCACCTCGAGGCGATGGTGCCGACGGTCGACCGGGCACTCGCCACGGCCGGTGTCCGACTGCGTGATCTCGACGCGATCGCGGTCACCGCCGGGCCGGGGCTGGCCGGCGCGCTGCTTGTCGGCGTCGCGGCCGCGAAGGCCTACGCGATGGCGCTCGGCGTACCGCTCATCGGCGTCAACCACCTCGCCGCGCACGTCGCGGTCGACGTCCTCGAGCACGGGCCGCTGCCGTCGCCGTGCGTCGCGCTGCTCGTCTCCGGCGGGCACAGCTCGCTGCTGCTGGTGCCGTCGCTGGAGGCGGTGGTCCCGCTCGGGGCGACGGTCGACGACGCCGCGGGGGAGGCGTTCGACAAGGTCGCGCGGCTGCTCGGCCTGCCGTTTCCCGGTGGTCCGCACATCGACCGGGTCGCGCGAGAGGGGGCAGGTGACGCGATCGCGTTCCCGCGCGGCATGCAGGACGGGTCGCTGGACTTCTCGTTCTCCGGGCTGAAGACGTCGGTCGCGCGGTGGGTCGAGGCGCGGCAGCGGGCCGGGGAGCCGGTCCCCGTCGCGGACGTCGCCGCGTCGTTCCAGGACGCGGTGGTCGACGTGCTGGTCGGCAAGTCGCTGGCCGCCTGCCGGGCGCACGGCGTCCAGGACCTGCTGATCGGCGGCGGCGTCGCGGCCAACTCCCGGCTGCGCGCGATGGCGGCCTCGCGGGCGGAGGCGGCCGGCGTACGGCTGCGGGTGCCGCGGCCCGGGTTGTGCACCGACAACGGCGCGATGGTCGCCGCGCTCGGCGCGGACCTCTTCGCGCGCGGCGTGTGGTCGCCGATGTCGCTGGCGGCCGACCCGTCGCTGCGGCTCGTCCCGTCGTGATCACCCGGATGTGGGAGGCGACGCTGGATCCGGCGTACGCCGACGAGGCGGCGGCCGCGCTGGTGGCCGAGGCCGGCCCGTGGACCGCCCGCGAGGTCTACCGCTCGCTCGACCGCCCGAGCCACCTCGTCGTGATCTCGCACTGGGCCGACGAGGCCGCGCTCGCGGCGTACGCCGGCCGGACGTGGCGGACGGACCCGGCGGCCGAGCGGGCCGCCGTCCCGCCGGCCGCGGTGTCCGGCCAGGCGCGCGTCTGGCACTTCAACCCGGCCGGCTGACTGCACCCTAGACCGCCGACCGATCGCGCCGGCCCACGAGGGGACGTCACGCTCACCCCACGCACCCAGCAGCAGCAGGATCGGTCAGTGGTCCGTTCGCCGAGCGGATCCGCGACATAGCTCGCCGGACAGTCTCTCAAGACGTACGCCGTCCGCTGCCGCAGATGCGGATCGGTGAACCGCCGCACGAGGAAGCGCTCCTCCTCGAGAGCCGTCCGCCGCACCCGGTCGTGGTGGAACATCTCTTCACGCAGATGTGGCTCGCGGCCGTCGGTCTCGATCGCCAGGCCGCAGTAGTGCCCGTCGCGGACGCCGAGCAGCGCAGCCGAGCGACCGTCTCGAGCGGTGACTCGCTGCGGAGATCGATCCGGGACAACGCCCGGCGCGCGGCGGGCACGCCGCTCGTCCGCGGTCGGAATGCGTCGAGTCGCGACCGCACCTCGTCGACAGTGACGAGACCCAGTCGAACTGCGGACTCCAGCAGGCACACGGCGACGACGTGCTCAGACCGGCGCGCGCAGTCCACGACCGTCCGCAACGGCGACGGTCACGGCAATGCCGTCGACGCAGTGCGGTCCGCTGGGTCCACGTCGGTGCGGCGGACGTCGATGCCGGGGCGACGTTCCGGATGCCGGTTCGCGGGCACCAGAACGGTGATCTCGGCGACTGCGGGAGCGCCCGCGACACCATGCAGCCGCGCGGCGGTCTCGCCGCCGTCACGGCGTCGCGGCCGGCCAGCAGCAAGGCCGACTGCACGCGTACGCGCCACAAGTCGTCGGGCGTGACGTCACGGCCCCGGAGCAGTCCGGCCCGGCGCTCCACCGCTCCGCCGGCGAGTGCGACGTCCACGGCGTAGCGTCTGAGTCCGGCGGCGCGCGCCTGTGCCGGGGTGAGCAGCCCGTGCTGCGCTCGGGCGAGGTCGATGAGGCGGGCGGCTGGATCGGGAAGCACCCGGTCAGGCTGGCGGGGTGGACCGGAGATGGTGGCCGGGTCGGCGGCCACAGTGGACAGCCGGCTGAAGTTGCCACCCCGTTCGGTTGACCGGTGACCGATGGTGCCGCTGCAGATCGGCGTCGCCACGCTCGGCTCGTCCACGACGCAGCGGCGCCAACGGTCAGTGGTCAGCGAGCCCGCCGTCCGGTGGGCGCGGGGTGCGGGTCGTGGCTTGCTTTGCTGGCACTCAGGACCCTAGAGTGCTAACCAGCAGCGACGAGCACCTGACCCCCGCGACGGCAGGCGGCACGTCGCTCCCCAAGCGCCCACTGAGTCGTGATCAGAAGGGGGAGGTTCGCACATGGCGACCGCCACCAAGGTAAACATCAAGCCGCTCGAGGACCGCATCGTCGTCCAGGCCAACGAGGCCGAGACCACGACCGCGTCCGGTCTGGTCATCCCGGACACCGCCAAGGAGAAGCCGCAGGAGGGCACGGTCATCGCCGTGGGCCCCGGCCGCTTCGAGAACGGCACCCGGCTGCCGCTGGACATCCAGGTCGGCGACACCGTGATCTACAGCAAGTACGGCGGCACCGAGGTCAAGTACAACACCGAGGACTACCTGGTCCTCAGCTCCCGCGACGTGCTCGCGGTCATCGAGAAGTAGCGGCAAACACGTCGCACACGACAACACACGTCGTACGCCGCACGCCCCGGAACGCCACGCGGCGCGCCGGGGCGTTCGGCTGAGAAGGGACCAGCATGGCCAAGATTCTTGAGTTCAACGAGGACGCCCGCCGCGCACTGGAGCGGGGCGTCGACGCCCTCGCCGACGCGGTCAAGGTGACGCTCGGCCCGAAGGGCCGCAACGTCGTCATCGACAAGAAGTGGGGCGCGCCGACGATCACCAACGACGGCGTGACCATCGCCCGTGAGGTCGAGCTGGAGGACCCCTACGAGAACATGGGCGCCCAGCTCGCCAAGGAGGTCGCGACCAAGACCAACGACGTCGCCGGCGACGGTACGACGACCGCCACCGTCCTCGCGCAGGCGATGGTCAAGGAGGGCCTCCGCAACGTCGCGGCGGGCGCGGCGCCGATGAGCCTCAAGGTCGGCATCGACAAGGCGGTCATCAAGATCGCCGAGACGCTGAAGGACATGGCGCGGGACATCGAGACGCAGGACGACATCGCCCACGTCGCCTCGATCTCCGCGCAGGACCGGCAGATCGGCGAGCTGATCGCCGAGGCGATGGACAAGGTCGGCAAGGACGGCGTGATCACCGTCGAGGAGTCCAACACCATGGGCCTCGAGCTGGAGTTCACCGAGGGCCTGCAGTTCGACAAGGGCTACATCTCGCCGTACTTCGTGACCGACCAG
>DASQMY010000168.1:0-5098 GCA_035645255.1 Mycobacteriales bacterium | reverse complement strand
GGCGCCGGGGTCACGGCGCTCATCCAGCCACACCGAGCCGTGCGTCGACTCGACCAGCTGGCGCGGCGCGCCGGCGAACAGCACCCGCCCGCGGTCCATCACCACGACGTGCCGGCAGAGCGCCGCCACGTCCTCGGTCTGGTGGGTGCTGAGCACGACGGTCCGGCCGGTGCCTAGCCACGACACGAGCTCGCGGAAACGCAGCCGCTGCTCGGGGTCGAGCCCGGCCGTCGGCTCGTCGAGCACGACCAGCTCGGGGTCGCCGAGCAGCGCCTGCGCCAGCCCGACGCGGCGGCGCATGCCGCCGGAGAGCGCCTTGATCTTGCGCGTCGCGACGTCCTCGAGCCCGACCTGGCCGAGCACTCGACGTACCTCGTCGTGCCGCTCGCGCCGGTCGGTCATCTCCTTGAGGATCGCGACGTAGTCGACGAACTCGAACGCCGTGAAGTTGGCGTGAAAGCCGGGCTCCTGCGGCAGGTAGCCGAGGCGGCGACGGATCTCCAGCCGGTCGTCGGACTGCTGCGGGTCACGCCCCAGCAACCGGACGGTGCCGCTGTCGGGCGCCAGCACCGTCGCGAGGATGCGCAGCAGCGTGGTCTTGCCGGCACCGTTCGGGCCGAGCAGGCCGGTGATGCCGGCGTCGGCGGTGAACGTCGCGCCGTCGAGGGCGGCGACGCGGCCGAACCGCTTGGCGAGGCTGTCGATGCGGACGGTCATCAGCGGGTGCTCCCGGTCTCGAAGGTGGAACGGCGAGCCGCCAGCACGGCTAGCGCGACCGCTGCGGCGATGACGAACGCCAGCTGCACGCCAGGCTCCGCGACGACGGCCCGCGACTGCGCGGCGCGCGCGTCGGCGAGCACCAGCACGAACCAGGCTGACGTGACGGCTCCGGCGGCGTGCAGCGGCTCCCAGCGGGTCGCGAGCGCGAGCGTCACGGACGTCATGGCGAGCGCCGGGACCAGCCAGGCGACGGCCGCCCAGCCGCTGATCGGGGTCAGCGCGGTGGCGAGGCCGCCGAGCAGCAGCGAGGACGCGACCACGGCGACGGTGCGGGCGAGCAGCAGGCGGAGTGCCCGGTACGGCGCGGCGACCGCGATCTCGTAGGCCGGGTCCATCCCCGGACCGAACGCCGCGGCGACGCCGACGACGGGCACGACCGGCGCGACGAGCAGGAACGCCGAGTCACCGTTGCCACCGGCGTGCGCCGCGAGCACGCCGAACGCGAGCACGCCGATGACTGCGGCGAACCACGAGAGCCGCAGCGACGGCGTCGCCGCGAGCAGCCGCGCGTCCGCGTCGCGCAGCCCGAGCCGGCGCAGCAGCCGCTCGACGACCCCAACCGCCGGTGCGTCGACAGTGTCGACGACCTCGGCCCAGACCCGGTCGAGCCGCTCTCGGTCGACCGCCGGAGCGAGCAGGCCGCGGCAGTCGGCGCAGGCGATGACGTGCGCCTCGATGCTCGCGGCGGTCGCGTGATCGACGTTGCCGTCGACGTACGCGAGGAGGTGGGTGGGTTCGACGTGCCAGCTCATACCAGCTCCTCCCTCAGCTGCGCGCGGGCCCGCATCATCCGCGTCTTGACCGTGCCGCTCGGGATGCGCAGCAGCTTGCTCGCCTCGCGCGTCGTGAGTCCGTCGAGGACCGTCGCCTGCACCACCGCCCGCAGCTCGGGCGAGAGCCGGCCGAGCGCGACGCCGACGTCGCCGTACTCGACCCCGCGCAGCGCCTCCTCCTCGGCGGACGCCGCGGCGGTGCGCGGCTCCTCGAGCTCGGCGGTCGGTGCAGGCGTGCGGCGCAGGTGGTCGATCAGCCGGCGTACGCCGATGCCCCAGATCCAGGCCCCGACGTCGCCCGCGCCGTGGTAGCTCTTCGCGCTCCGCCACACCGCGACGAACGTGTCCTGGACGACCTCGTCGACCAGGTCGGGGTCGCCGCAACGTCGGCGCAGGCGCAGCACGAGCCACGGCGCGTGCCGGTCGTAGAGGACGCGGAGCGCGTCGCGGTCGTCGGTGGCGACCGCTTCGAGCGCCTCAGCGTCCGTACGAGGGTCCACAAGAATCGATGTCACACCACGTCTGTCGAGCGCGTCCGGCGTTTCGGTTCATCGCCGGGGCGAGAACTTCCTAACGCCCCGGTACGGCGGGCAACCGTCAGCAGAACGATCAACTCTGTGCGATCGCCAAGATCGACTGAGCGTGGCCGGTCGACCGGATCGCACAGACATGATCATCGGGCGCGGTCGGGGCGGGCTTCGTTGCGGCGGTGGCGCCGGTCCCGTCAGTCGACGGCCGGCGCGGCGCCGTACTCGCGCTCGTGGGCCTGCCGCGGCGCGCAGACGCTCGCCTTGCTGCACGCGCACCGGCGGCCGGTCTCGTTGACCCGGACGATGACGGTGTCGGCGGGCACGTTGTGCCCCACGACGACGCCGTCACCCTCCGGCGAGTCGACCGGCGCGCCGATCTTCGGGGTGGTCGCCTTGAACTCCTGGTAGAGCGGGTGCTCGTACTTCAGGCAGCACATCAGCCGGCCGCACGCGCCCGAGATCTTCAGCGGGTTGACCGGCAGGTCCTGGTCCTTGGCCATCCGGACCGACACCGGCTCGAAGTCCTTGAGGAACGTCGCGCAGCACAGGTCGCGGCCGCACGGGCCGATGCCGCCCTGGACGCGCGCCTCGTCGCGGGCGCTGAGCTGCCGCAGCTCGACCCGGCTGCCGAGCGTCTTGGCGAGGTCGCGGACGAGCAGCCGGAAGTCGACGCGGTGCTCGGCCGAGAAGTAGATAGTGAACCGGTTGGAGTGGCCGATGTAGTCGATGCCGACGATCTTCATGGGCAGCTGGTGCTCGCGGACCAGCCGCTTCACCGCGACCTTCGCCTCGGCGCGCCGCCGCCGGCTGGCCTCGTCACGGTCGAGGTCGGCCTGCGTCGCCAGCCCGGCGAGCAGCGGCAGGCCGCCGACGTCGTCCACCCACTGCGGGGCCCAGATGCACTCGGCGACCTCGGGACCGGAGTCGGTCGGGATGAGGACCTTGTCGCCGACGCGCGGGGTCAGCTCGCCCGCGTCGAAGTAGTACAGGCGCCCGTACCGCTCGAAGGAGACGGCGCACATCATCGGCATGGCGGAGATCGTACGGCGCGCGGCAACCGGCCCGTCACCGCGGCGGCTCCGTAGCCTGCCGAACGAGTTCGCGCGCAGCGGCCGTTCCCGGGCATCCTCCAGCGATGGAGCCCGTCTCGATCACCGCCGGCCGACTGCACCTGCGCCCATGGGAGCCGGCGGACGTCGACGTCGTCCTGCGCGGCTGCGTTGACCGCGAGACGCAGCGCTGGGCGCAGGTGCCGAGGCCGTACACCCGCGCGCACGCCGAGGACTTCGTCGGCCGGCACGTACCGAAGTCGTGGGCGGACGGCAGCGAGCTGTTCTGGGCGGTCTGCGACGCGGCCACCGGCGTACCGCTGGCGAGCATCAGCCTGCATGCGGGCCGCCCCGGGGTGCGGGAGATCGGCTTCTGGTGCCTGCCGGAGGCGCGCGGAGCCGGCGTGGTCACCGCGGCGGCGCACGCGGTGGCGCGGTGGGCCTTCGCCGAGCTCGGGCTGGTGCGGCTCGAGTGGGCGGCCGAGGTCGGCAACGCCGCCTCGCTGCGGGTCGCGGTCAAGGCGGGATTCACCTTCGAGGGTCGTCGGCGCGCCTCGCTGCGTCCGCCGGACGGCTCGCGGCCGGACGGCTGGTGGGCGGCCCGCCTGCCGGGCGACGGCCCGGACGGCGTCGCGCCGGCGCTGCCCGACCCCGGCACGCTGACCGCCACGACGCGAGCCGGAGACGCCCTGCGCCTGCGCCGCTGGCAGACCGGCGACGTCGCCGCGCTCACCGAGGCGGTGGCCGGCGCGCGGGACGCGCTCCGGCCCCGCCCAGGTGCCACGCCAGAGGAGCAGGCCCGCTGGTGGGTGACCGAGCGGTCGGCGGAGGACTGGGCTGCCGGCGTCGGCGCTCCGCTCGCCGTGCTCGACGACGCCGGCCCGGTCGGCTCACTGCAGCTGCTGCTCGAGGGACGGCGCGCCGGCGTAGCGGAGGTCGGCGTGTGGATCGCCCCGCGGGCCCGCCGCCGGGGCACCGCCGTCGCCGCCATCACGGCGATGCTGGCGTGGGCGGAGCCGGCGCTCGGCCTCGCCCGCGTGGAGTGGCACGCCGCAGCTGGCAACGCCGCGTCGCTGGCCCTGGCCGACCAGCTGGGCTTCGTCCGCGAAGGGGTCGCGCGGGCGGCCTTCCCGGCCCACGAGGGGCAGCCGCGCGGCGACAGCGTCGTGCTCGCCCGCTTGCTTCGCTGACCCGCGGCTGACCCGACGGGCCGCGGTCGGCTCAAGCCGACCGCAGTACGACGGCTAGCGCGTCGGTCCGGTCAGGCGTCGCGGAGGGCGAGGGTGAGCTGCTCGATGGCGAGCAGCACGTTGGCGTTGAGGTCCAGCGCCTCCCGGCAGGCGAGCACGGCGTCGACCCGGCGCAGCGTGGCCTCCGGTGACGACGCGGCGGCGAGCCGCTGCGTCAGCGCCGACTGGTCCTCGTGCACCAGTTCACCGCCACCGCCCAGCTGTACGGCGAGCACGTCGCGGTAGAGCGCGACGAGGTCGACCAGCGCCCGGTCGAGCACGTCGCGCCGCACGCGCGTCTCGCGCGACTTCTGCCGTTTCGCGAGGTCGGCGTACAGCCCGGCCGTCCCGCGGCCCTTGCCGACGACCTCGACGAACGCCGCGGTCTCCTCCTTCGCCGCACCGGTCGCGATCCGGTCCGACTCGTCACCGGCGACGTCGACGAGGTCGGCCGCGGCGGCGAGTGCGTCGCCGACCAGCGCAACGCGGCGGGGCAGGTCCAGCACCTCGGTCCGCTGCGACCGGGCCGACTCGTCCAGCGCCAGCGCGCGCGCCCGCCCGACGTGGCCCATCGACGCGCGGGCCGCCCAGTGCGCCATCGACTCGTCGACGCCGTCGCGGCGCATCAGCACGTCGGCGACGTCGGCTGCCGAGGGCAGCCGGAGGGTCAGCAGCCGGCAGCGCGAGCGGATCGTCGGGGGCAGGTCGTCCGCGCTCGGCGCGCACAGCAGGAAGAC
>DASQMY010000167.1:0-2889 GCA_035645255.1 Mycobacteriales bacterium | reverse complement strand
GGAGACGGGTGCGCGCTTCAGCGCCTAGCCACATTCGTCACGAGAGCCCCGGCAGCGACGCCGGGGCTCTAGTCGTGCGTGAGTGGTACGCCGCCGGCCCAGCCAGCGAGTCAGTGCAGCCGCGCTGGAGCGCAGTTGGATTCACTTGCTTGATCGGCGGCTACGACGCGTCGGCTACCGCTCGCTCGCGCAGGTGCGAGTCGAGCTTGCGCTTGATCCGCTGCAGCGCGTTGTCGATCGACTTCGCGTGCCGGCCGACCGTCTCGGCGATCTCCTGGTAGCTCCTGCCGTCGACGTACAGCGAGAGCACCTCCGCCTCCAGATCGCTCAGCACGGCGTCGACGTGCTCCTGCAGTGCCCGGATGCGCTCGCTGGAGATGACCAGGTCGGCCGGGTCGGTGACCACAACGGCCGGGAGCAGATCGCCGAGCACGCCGTCACCGCCGTCGCCGCCGGCCACCGGCCGGCTGAACGAGACGTAGGTGTTGAGCGGCTGGTGCTTCTGCCGCGTCGCCGATTTGATCGCGGTGATGATCTGCCGCGTGATGCACAGCTCGGCGAACGAGCGGAACCTCGTCTGCATATCGCAGTTGAAGTCGCGGATCGCCTTGTAGAGGCCGATCATCCCTTCCTGCAGGATGTCCTCGTCCTCGCCGCCGACCATGAAGTACGAGCGGGCCTTCAGCCGGGTGAACGGCCGGTACCTCTGCAGCAGCTCGGTGAGCGCGCCGTCGTCACCGGCTCGTGCCGCGGCGACGAGGTCCTCGTCGGACCGCTGTCCGTCCACCAGGTGCAGCTCCCGCCGATGGAGAGTCACCGCCGCCTCGCCTTCCGCGGTGAGTCAGGTTCACCGCTGCCTCGTCTTCGTCTACAACGAGGCGACGGATGTCCGGTTACGGCTGTCGATCGGCTTCCTGCGCCAGCGGTACGCCGGACTCACGGCGGTCAGCGGGCGCGGCGGCGCCGGGCGATCTCAGCGAGCACGACGGCCGTCGCCACGCTGGCATTGAGCGACTCGACCTCGCCGGACATCGAGATGCAGACGTGCAGGTCGCACGCCTCGGACACGAGCCGGCTCAGGCCCTTGCCCTCGGAGCCGACGACGATGACGAGCGCATCCGTCGCCGCCGTGAGGTCGTCGAGCGACAGCTCCGACTCGCCTGCCAGCCCGACGACCGTGAGCCCGGCCTCGGCGTACGTCTTGAGGGTCCTGGTCAGGTTGGTCGCCCTGGCCACCGGCACCCGCGCGACCGCCCCGGCCGACGTCTTCCACGCGGTCGCGGTGATGCCGGCCGCCCGGCGCTCGGGGATCAGCACGCCCTGGGCGCCGAACGCCGCCGCCGACCGGACGATCGCGCCGAGGTTGTGTGGGTCGGTCACCCCGTCCAACGCGACGATCAAGCCGGCCGTGCCCTCGTCGAGCGCGAGCTGCAGCAGGTCGTGCGGATCGGCGTACTGATAAGGCGGTACGACGAGCGCCATGCCCTGGTGGACAGCGCCGGACGTGACCCGGTCCAGCTCGTGCCGCGGCGCCTCGCGCAGCGGGATGCCCAGCCGGGTGGCGAGGCGCAGCGCCTCGTCGACCCGGTCGTCGTAGTCGAGTCCGAGGGCCATCACCAGCTGCTTCGCCGGGACCTTGGAGCGCAGCACCTCGACGACCGGGTTGCGCCCGACGATCACCTCGTCGCTGTCCGGCCGCCCGCTGCGCACCGGGATGCCGGCGATCTTGGCCGGCGCCTTGGCGGTGACCTTCTCCGCGCGCGCCTTGGCCCGCGCCTTCGGATGGCCGGTGCGCTCCTCCGCGGGTGGCGTGGGACCGCGGCCCTCGAGCTTGCGCTTGCCCTGACCTCCGGAGCCGACCGTCGAGCCCTTGCGGTGCGAGCCGGCCTTGCCGGCCCGGCCGCCGGCAGCGCCGCCGCTCAGCGGCTTGCGCGCGCCGGACCCGGCCGCCTTGCCCCCGGCGGCGGGCTTGCGCCCGCCCGACCGGCCGCCCGAGCCGCCTACCGCCCCAGCCGCCATCGGGCGCCTCCACTCGTGTCCTCGACGAGGATGCCCGCGCCGGCCAGCCGGTCCCGGATCGCGTCGGCCTGCGCGAAGTCGCGCCGCTCCCGCGCCGCCGAGCGCGCCTCGAGCGCGATCTCCACCAGCGAGCCGACCGTGCCGGTCAGGTCGCCGGTAGCCGACGGCCACTGCGACAGCGGCTCGATCCCGAGCACGTCGAGCCCTCGGCGGACGGCGGCCAGCGTCCGGGCGAGCTGCAGCCGCTCGGCGTCCTCGGACAGCAGCCGGTTGCCGTCGGCGACCGCGGTGAACAGGACCGCCAGCGCGCGCGGGACGGCCAGGTCGTCGTCCATCGCCGCGCCGAACGCCGCCCACGTCTCCTCGTCGCTGCCCGCCTCGAACGCCGACGCCTCGGCCTCCGCCATGCCGCCCAGCGAGTCGGTCGCGTTGAGGACGAACGTCTCCAGCCGACCGTAGCTCGCCGCGGCCTCGGCCAGCGTCGCCTCGGTGTAGTCGATCGCCGACCGGTAGTGCGCCGAGCCGAGCGCGAACCGCAGGACCTGCGGCCGGATGCCGGACGCCAGCACGTCCGCGACGATCGCCGAGTTGCCCAGCGACTTGCTCATCTTCGCGCCGCCGATGTTGACCATGCCGTTGTGGAACCACCAGCGGGCGAAGTCGACACCGCCCGCGCAGACCGACTGCGCCAGCTCGTTCTCGTGGTGCGGGAAGACCAGGTCGAGGCCACCGCCGTGGATGTCGAACGGCTGCGCGAGGTACTTCGTCGCCATCGCCGAGCACTCGAGGTGCCAGCCGGGGCGTCCGGCACCCCACGGCGTCTGCCACGACGGCTCGCCGGCCTTCGCGCCTTTCCACAGCGCGAAGTCG
>DASQMY010000166.1:0-18253 GCA_035645255.1 Mycobacteriales bacterium | reverse complement strand
GCCGGCGGCGTCGCGGTCGTCAAGGTCGGCGCGGCCACCGAGGTCGAGCTCAAGGAGCGCAAGCACCGCATCGAGGACGCCGTCCGCAACGCGAAGGCTGCCGTCGAGGAGGGCATCGTCGCCGGTGGTGGTGTCGCGCTGCTGCAGGCGGCGACCACGGCGTTCGAGAAGCTCGACCTGACCGGTGACGAGCTGACGGGTGCCAACATCGTCAAGCTCGCGCTCGAGTCGCCGCTCAAGCAGATCGCGGTCAACGCCGGCCTCGAGGGCGGCGTCGTGGTCGAGAAGGTTCGCAACCAGGAAGCCGGCTGGGGCCTCGACGCCGCGACCGGTGAGTACGTCGACATGATCGCCGCGGGCATCATCGACCCGGCGAAGGTCACCCGCTCGGCGCTGCAGAACGCCGCGTCCATCGCCGGCCTCTTCCTCACCACGGAAGCGGTCATCGCCGACAAGCCGGAGAAGGCTGCGGCCGGTGCCGGCGGCGGTGGCGGCGGCGGCATGGGAGACATGGACTTCTAGTCCGTCTCCGCACAGCAGGGCTCGGCACGACGACAGAGGGCGGTCCCGTCACGACGGGGCCGCCCTCTTCGTCGACGCCGGACCGGCACGGCGCGGCTGGCGGCAACCTTCCCACGACGCCGCCCAGCTCGCCGGAGGGCAGGCGGCGCCCGCCCTACGCCGCCCGCCGTACCGCCACCTGCCAGCAGGTGACGAAGATGGACGCACCATCTTCCGCGACGATCGAAAGATGGAGGGTCCATCTTGACCCCCGGTGTGGCGCGGGCGGCGACCATCCGGCGCGAACCGGTGCCGGCGTCTGGCAGGATCGGCACCATGACGACGCCGCAGACGCCGACCGGACCGCCGCAGACACCGGCCGGCTGGTACCCGGACCCGACCGGTCAGTTCGAGCAGCGCTACTGGGACGGCGCCCGCTGGACCGAGCACGTCGCGCGCGGCGGGCAGCAGGCCGTGAGCCCGCTCGACGCGGCCCGGCCGGTCAACACGACGACGCCCGACAAGGTCGTCCGGCAGGTGCAGCAGCAGGCCGGCGTCGGCCCGGTGCAGGGCGGCGGCGGGCACCTGCTCGACGAGCCGGTCCTGGTCGTCAACCAGAAGGCAAAGCTGATCGAGCTCACGCAGGAGTTCGCGATCTACGACCAGCAGGGGCGACAGCTCGGCTGGGTCGTCCAGGTGGGGCAGAGCGCGCTGAAGAAGGCGCTGCGCTTCGTCAGCAGCGTCGACCAGTTCCTGACTCACCGGTTCGAGGTGCGCGACATGCAGGGCGTCGTGCTCTTCGCGCTCGCCCGACCGGCCAAGATCATGAAGAGCCGGGTCGTCGTCAGTACGCCGGACGGCCGCGAGATCGGCACCATCCGGCAGGAGAACATGATCGGCAAGATCCGCTTCTCGTTCGACGTCAACGGGCAGCGGGTCGGCGGCATCCAGGGTGAGAACTGGCGCGCGTGGAACTTCGCGATCGTCGACGAGCAGGACCGGGAGGTCGGGCGGATCACCAAGACGTGGGAGGGCATCGCGAAGACGATGTTCACCACCGCCGACAACTACGTCGTGCAGATCCACCAGCGCCTCCCGGAGCCGCTGCGGACTCTCGTCGTCGCCTCAGCGGTCAGCGTCGACACGGCGCTCAAGCAGGACAGCCGCGGCTGGGGCTGAGCCGGCGGTGACCCGGCGGCGCGCCGCGGACCGCCGTACCCGACCGCCGTGTCGTTGGTCCCTGCTTCGTGCGACGATCGACCGGTGAGGGAGATGCCTGACACCGCCGGCGACACCGAGCAGCCGCGCGACGACGACTACGCGCTGGTCGAGGACCTGGTCGCCCGGGCAGTCGACGCCTACCGCGCGCTGAGCGACGACGGCGACCTCGACCCCATCTGGCCGCTGCTCAACCAGGCCGCGCTGCGGCACGACTTCGCGCTCGAGCTGGCGAGCGGCCTGGCCGCCGGCACCGACCCGGCCGAGCGCGCGGTCGCCGGCCTGCTGACCGGCACCGTCGCCGACGGCCGGGAGCGCGGTGACTGGACCGACAAGGCGATCCAGGTCTGCACCGACCTGCTGGCCGGCCAGCCCGACAACGACGTGCACTGGGCGGTCGCCCACGCCCTCGGGCAGATGTACGACCCGCGGGCGACGACGATGCTGCTCGGGCTGGTCGAGCACGAGGACGCCGACGTCCGGTTCAAGGTGGCCAGCGGGCTGCCGCACAACTTCGGCGAGGACGGGCCGGACGACGAGGTCGTCGCCGCGCTGATCAGGCTGAGCGGCGACGAGGACGAGGACGTCCGCGACTGGGCGACGTTCGGCCTCGGGTCGGGCATCGACAGCGTCGACACCGACGAGCTGCGCGCCGCGCTGTGGGCACGGGTCGACGACGAGCACGCCGAGAGCCGCAACGAGGCGCTGGCTGGGCTCGCCTACCGGCACGACCCCCGGGTGGCGCCGCTGCTGCTCCGCGAGCTCGAATCCGGCGACGTCGAGAAGATCACGGTCGACGCGGCGAGCGTCCTCGCCGACCCGATCCTGCTGCCGGCGCTGCGCCGGCTCGCCGACTCCGACTGGGCCGCCGATGCCGAAGCCGACGTGGACCGGGCCATCGAGCGGTGCGAGCCCGCGCTCTCCGGCGAGCGTACGGCGGCCGAGCGGCGGGTCCTGGACCGGCTGCTGAAGGAAGCGGAGGACGACCCGCGCTTCGGCACCCGGGTGACCGGGATCGCCCTCGCCGAGGCGTTCCCGACGACGGCGATCGAGGCCTGGGTGCTGACCGGCCCGGAGCCGTACGAGGAGCGGTGGACCGTGTGGGGCGACCTGTGCGGCCGGGTGACCGGCGACGGCCGGTTGGCCGAGCTCGACACCGACCGCGCCGTCGCCATCATCCGGCGCGACACCGGCGTCGACGGCTGATGCCGGCGCAGTCCGACGTACGCCGGCCGCTCGCCGACAAGCTCGCCGACCTGCACACGTCGCTCTCCTCGCTGGACGGCCTGGTGGTGGCCTTCTCCGGCGGCACCGACTCGGCGTTCGTGCTGGCGGCCGCGGTCCGCGCGCTCGGCGCCGACCGGGTGGTCGCCGCCACGGCCGTCTCGCCGTCGCTGCCGGCGGTCGAGCTCTCGGCCGCGGCGGACTTCGCGCAGTCGCTGGGTGTCCGGCACGAGACGCCGGTGACCGACGAGATGAGCCGCGACGGCTACCGCGCCAACGCCGGCGACCGCTGCTACTTCTGCAAGGCCGAGCTGATGGACACGCTCGGCCCGCTCGCGGCGCGGCTCGGTCGCGGACCCGTCGCGACCGGGACCAACGCCGACGACGCGCTGGCCGGTTTCCGGCCCGGTATCCGCGCGGCCGGCGAGCGCGGCGCCCTGACTCCGCTGCTCGACGCCGGGCTGACCAAGGCCGAGGTCCGTACGGCGTCGCGCGAGTGGGGGCTCCCGACGTGGGACAAGCCCGCAGCGGCGTGCCTGTCGAGCCGGGTCGCCTTCGGCATCGAGATCACGCCCGGCCGGCTGGCCCGCGTCGAGCGGGCCGAGGCGGCGGCCCGCGAGCTGCTCGTGTCGGCCGGCATCCCGGTGGTCAACCTGCGCGTCCGCGACCTCGGCGACGTCGCCCGGCTCGAGGTCGACGCCGAGCACGTGCCGGCGGTGGCTGGCCGGCGGGAGGAGCTCGCCGGCGCGATGTCCCGCGCCGGCTTCGCTGCGCTCGAGGTCGACGAGCGCGGCTTCCGCTCCGGCGCGATGAACGCGCTGCTCGCCGACCCCGAGCGTTGGCGCTGATGCCGTCGGCGCGCTGGCACCTGACCTACTCGGCGGAGACGGTGAGCGAGCCGATCGTCTGGTCGCTCGGCACCGAGCTCGGCTTGGTCACCAACATCCGCCGCGCCGACGTACGCGACCACCTCGGCTGGGTCATCCTCGAGGTCCAGGGGACGGCGGAGCAGCTGACTGCCGGCCGCGCCTGGCTCGAGGAGCGCGGACTCAAGGTCGCCGAGCTCGACGCCAACGACGGCTAGCCCGGAGACGGCGGCCTCAGCCGGCGAGGATCTCGCACAACGCCGGGAAGCGCGGCTCGTGGTGGCCGTTCTCCTCCTCCACCACGGTCCCGTCCGCGGCGACGGTCACGACGAGACGACCGGCGTCCGCGCCGAGCACTCCCTGACCCGGGACGACCCAGTGCATGATCAGCCCGGTCACCACCATCGTGAAGCTTCCCTCGGCGTTCCAGGTGTAGTGCTCCGGGTCCGGGCTGTTGGAGGTGACGGCTTCGCCGGTGGCGGCATTGCTGAACGTGTAGGTCAGGCTCGGGTAGGTCACCAGGCTGCGAGTCATGACTCCCGAGCGGTCGTAGAAGTAGGTGAACCGGATCGTGCCCTGCGTCCTCAGCAGGATGTCGAACCCGCACCGTTCGCTGGACTTGGTGGCCGGACCGATGTCGTCGACCTGCAGGACGGTCCGCACCGGAGGCGCGGCCACTGCGGCCGGTGCCGCTGACATCAGCGCCGCGCCGCTCACCAGGCCGACTGCGGCAGCGCGGGCGGTGAGCTTTCGTGTGCTGGGCATGATGTGCTCCTTCGCCAGCTCGGTGCGGGAATCAGCGCCAGTCGTGGCTGAGCCGGCTGGTGCCGGCGACCGCGACCGTGCGCGTGACGCGGGTTCCGACGCTGATGACTCTCAGGTCGCCGGTCGTCTTCTCGGTCCAGAGCAGCTGCGTGCCGTCTGGAGACCACGAGACGTGAGCGGTGTCCGGCGCGGTGTCGAACGCGTGCACGACCTGCACGTCGCTCCCATCGGCCGTCGCGGTGCAGATGCAGCTCCGTTCCTCGTTGAAGAAGGCGACCCGTGAGCCGTCGGGTGCGAAGCGCAGGCCCGTCGTGTCGCCGGTCCCGCCGAGGAACGGCACGGGGTCGCCGCCTGCCGTCGGCAGGCGATGCAGGGTGATCTCGCCGCCTGCGGACCGGTCGAGCTTGATGATGAGCGCGTCGCCGGCGGGCGCCCAGTCGGCCAGCCCGACGTACGGGGCGTCGATCGTGGCGACCTTCTCCTCGGCCCCCGTCGCCAGGTCCACAGTCAGGACGTCCTTGCCCCGGACGAAGCCGAGACGGTCGCCTCGCGGCGACCAGGCGGGCTCCTCGCCGCCGGTCGCGACGGTGCGCGACCGGCCGGTCATCACGTCCGTGACGGCGATCTCGCCCGAGTCGGTGACCGAGGCGATGGCCCGGCCGTCGGGCGACCAACGTGGGTAGCTGCCCGGGAAGAGCTCACTCGCCGTTCCGGTGCGTGCGTCCAGCGAGAAGACGACTCCGCCGGACGAGTACAGGATGCGCTGGCCGGGTGGAGGCAGCGGGATGGCCGGCTCGGCTGCGGGCACCGGCACCTCGCGGCGCTCGTCGTCGCCGCGGAGGACCAGCGCCCCGGTGACCACCAGCACGGCGACCAGCGCCGCGGCGACTGCGGAGAGCACTGCGGTACGGCGGTGGTTGTGCCGCATCGTGCGCTCGAGGCGCCGAACGGCCTGGTCGGAGTCGGTGAAGGTCACGGTGTCTGCCTCCTTGTGCAGCGCCGCGCGCAGGCGGTCAGCTGTCTCGGCACGGGGGTTCACGGCGCCATCTCCAGTCGTCGGCTCAGTGCCGCGATGCCGCGCGAGCAGTGCGACTTGACCGCACCCCGGCTGATCCCGAGCGTCGCGGCGATCTCCGCCTCCGTGAGGTCGAGGTAGTACCGGAGGACGAGCACCTGCCGCTGCCGCCACGGCAGCCGCCGTAACCCCGCTACGACGTCGCGCTGCTCCTCGCGCTCGACGGCCGCCACGTCCGCGGCCGGTGCGGACGCCGCGAACAACGGCGCTCGGGCAAGGGCGCGCTTGCGGCTGCGCAGGCGGTTGCGAGCGCCGTTGGCGACAGCGGCGCGAAGGTAGAACAGCGCCGCGTCCGCGTCGCGCAGCGAGCCCCATCGCCGGTGCAGCTGCGCGAAGGCGTCCTGGACCACGTCCTCCGCAGTCTCCCGGTCGTCGACGAGGAGCCGCGCGAGCCGAACGAGGCTGCCCCACTGCGCGTGGAAGAGAGCGGTCACCGCCGCATCGCGGTGCGCCGGCAGGACGACCCCACCGGTCGCCGTGTCGTCCGCTCGGCCCGTCATCGCATCCACACCTGGAGAGACACCGCCAAGGCTGTCCGGTTTACCGCACCCAGGACGGTTGTCGCACCGAACCCGGCGCCGTGCCCGATCACGACCGTGCGTCGAGCCCGGAGAGATCGTCGCTAGCGGCGGTCGGTGCGTGGCTTCGCCTGCTGGTAGAGGCCGGCGAGTGCGCAGCCGAGGCCGACGACCGTCAACAGCGCGGCGAGGCCGAGCAGCAGGCCGGTTTCGTTCACGCCGACCCAGAACGGCAGGAACACCGCGAGTACGGCGATCATCCCGACCGCGAACAGGATGACGCCGATGCCGATCAGCCGGTCGCCGGGGTCGTCGCCGATGCGCGGCAGCCGGTGCCGCAGCGGGATGCGCGCGGCCTGCGACCGGCCGCGCTTGCGGCCGCGACCCGCTGCCGGTCCGACGTCTGCCCGGCCCGGCGCGCGCGAGCCACGTGACTTCCGTCCCCGCGCGGAGTGACTGCCTGCCATGCCCGAAGACTAGCCGGGCGGCTCGCCCGTACCGCCGCCGACCCTGCTCGCGTCACTGGTGCAATAGCACCGGTGAGGTAAGAAAGGTGAGGGCCGGACCTGCCGGTCAGCGGGCGACGACCCGGAGCCGAAGGTAGCCGTGCCCGTCCTGAACGCCGGACGACAGGCCGACCGCGCTGAGCGGCTTCATCTCGGCGGGGTAGCCGGGGGCCGCGTCGCGCACCCGCTCCAGGTTGGCCAGCACCGCCAGCTGCACCTCGTCGCCGAGGTCGCCCATCGCCAGCTGGAACAGCTCGGTCTCGCCGAGGTTGCCGCGCGTGAGCGTGTCCTTGTACGCGGAGTCCGACGCCAGCGTCAGCGTCCCGCCGGACGCCGCGGCGTACGGCTGCTCGGTGAACTGCTTGGCGAACACCGCAGCCACCTCCTCGGCGGCCTTGGCCGCGGCTGCGTCGTCGCGGACGTCGGCGAGCAGGGCGAGGTCCGGGGCGCGCCTGGTGCCGGGCGCGGGGAGCGAGCCGAGCGAGATCGTCACGTCACCGTCGAGCAGCGGGCCGACCTTCCGGCTGAGTCGTGGCAGGACGCTCCACATGAACGCCTCCATCGGGTCGTCCCCGGGGTACGTCTCCTCGGTCGCGTCCCACCCGTCGGAGCCCTCCGGCGAGTCCTGCAGGAGCACCGGCGCGAGCGCCCGCGGCTGAACCGGCGCGCTTGACGCGCTCGGGCGCGAGACGCCTCCCGGACCGCACGCCTCGGGCCAGACGGCATGCTTGTCCCCGGCCAGCGCCGCCTGGAATTCCTCCATCGCCGCCACGCACGCCGGCGACCGGTGAATGGCCAGGCCGTCGGACTCGCAGGCTTCGAGCGCTGGCAGCGGCGCGCCGTCGTCGGGCTCCGCCTCCCACGCTGCCAGCGCCTTCTGGCAGTCCGGCGAGATCGACCAGGTGCCGGGGCCGTGCTGCGTGCACGCCTCGGGCAGCTCGCCGGCTTCCTCCATCGCCTTGAGGCACTCGGGTGAAGGTGCGAGACCGTCCCCCGGCCGGGGAACCGCCGTCTCGGCAGGCATCGGCTCGTCGAACTCGCCGTCCGGCATCGGGTCGTCAGACCCGAACCTCCCGCCGGCCAACAGTCTCATCGGGAGCCCGAAGCCGAACCCGGCGAACTCATCGGTGAGCAACGCGAAGCCGCCGGTCCCGGTCGTCGAGTAGCCCGCCAGGTCCCGGACGTAGACCGCTCCGATCGTGTTGCCCGGCAGCCGCCGGAGCGCCGCCGGCTGGCCGACCGGGACCTTCGGCGGGTCACCGCTCGAGATGCCGAAGAGCTCGACGAAGTCGCCTTCGGCGCGCAGCCCCAACGTGACCCGCCCGCGGGCGCGCTTCTGCAGCCCCTTGGTGTACTGGCCCTCGAAGTCGTCGACGGGCCCCTCGTCGGGTTCGTCGCCGTCCGTGCTGGTCGTCATGGCGTAGAGGGCCGCGTCGACCGCCCGCCGATTGTCGAGCCACGCGACCGCGACGTTGTCACCCGGGAGCCGCTCGAGGTCCGCGGCGAACTCCGGTACGTCGGACAGCGCGCGGTCCTTGATCCGCGCCAGCGCATCGTCCAGCGTCGCCTGCTCGTCGGACAGCACGAGGAAGCCGTCCCGCTCGGCGACGGCGGGCGGCTCGTCGGCCGCGGCCAGTGCCCGGGTGGCAGCCGGCAGGTCCTTCGGGTGCAGGACGACCACCCACTGCGGCGCGCCCTTGCCGTCGAGGAACCCGGCCGCGGCCGCCGTGTCCCCCAGCCACGGCTTGACGTCCTTGGCGTAGTCGAGGTCGAGGCTCTCCGCGAACCCCTCCAGCGTCTTGTTGCGTACGTCGGCGACCGTCGACATCTCGCCGGCGGGGAACCGCTTCGCGAAGCGCTCGATCGCGGTGGTCTGCGCACGACCGGGGGAAAGGTCGAGCTTGACCATCGCGAACGTCGACGCGGGCATGACCGACGCCGGGTTGCCCGCGTCGGCCGACTGGCTGGCGACGTATACCCCGGCGCCGGCGAGCAGCGCTACGACGAGCGCGCTGGCCCCGACGATGGTGCCGCTCCGGCGCGCGGAGCGCGGCGGGGGCGGCGGAGCAGTCGGATCGAACAGGTCCCGATCACCGGCATGGCTGGACAGGACCTCGCCGGCCGGCTGCTCGCCGTACACCAGTGTTACCGGACCACGAGGCGGTAGCGGAAGAACGCGTCGTTGTCCTTCTTGCCGACCGATGCGCCGAACGCGCTGAGCGGCTCGATGCTCTTCATGTCCTTGGCGTCGTCGGGGTCGTCCGACTCGGGCACGGCCTTCATCATCTCGGCGATGTTGACGTAGACGCCCTGGACGAGTCCGTCGCCGAGGTCACCCATCGCCTTCTTGAACTGCGGCGTGTCGCCGAGCCCGCCGGCCTTGAGCTCCGCTGTGTAGCCCTTGGTCGTGAGGTAGAACGTCTCGCCGTCGACGGACGACTCGAGCTCGAATTCGTCCTTGCCGGCCAGGTCCACCAGCTTGGCGCCGACCTTCTTGGCGTTGGCCGGATCCTTGACCACGCTCTTCACGCCGACGCGGGGGTCTTCCATCAGCTTGGTCAGGTCCCCGCCGATCGCGAAGGTCGTCTTGCTGCCGAGCAGCGGGATGATGTCCTTGCGCACGTCGAGGCCTGTCTCGTCCTTGAACTGCGCGAAGAAGTCGTCGACCGGCATCCCGGTTTCGTTGAACTGGTCGAGCATCTTGGTGACGTAGGTCTCGAGGCCGTTGATCGACATGGCCGCGACGGTGTTGGCGGGCAGCGCACCGAGGTCCTTGATGCCGGTGAACGCGTCGGCGCCGTACACCTCCGCCAGGTTGCCGCCGATCGTCTGGCCGTAGACCTCCGCGTAGTCGCCCTCCATGTGCACGCCCATCACGACGCGGCCCTTGAGGTACTTCGTGACCCCGTTCGGGACCATGCCGAGCTCGGGTGAGCCCTTCGAGGCGGCGTTGAAGCTGCGCTCGAGGTCCGCCCACATCACGACGACCTGGTTGCCGTCGAGCTTGGCGAGGTCGCCGTTGAAGTTGTCGGCGTCCTTGAGCGACGCCTTCGCGGCGGCCTTGACGGCGCCGTCGGAGTCCGCCTGGGTGTTGGAGAAGACCGCGTAGCCCTTGGCGAAGGTCAGCCCCTTGAGCTCGTCCGAGCCGGCGTCCTTGTCGCAGCCGTCGAGCTTGCCTTTGACCGCGCGCAGCTTCGCCTCGTCCTTGACCTGTACGAGCACGAGCGGCACGGGCTTGCCGTCCGTACCGGTGATCCCCGCCATGCCGACCCGGTCACCGAGCCACGGCTTGATGTCGGTCTCGAAGTCGACGCACTTGTCCTGGTCGAACGCACCCTTGAGCAGCGCATCGGTGATGTTCTCGTCGCCGCGCGGCTTGGGCGCCTCAGGGAACTTGCTCGCGAACTCGCGGATCGCGACCTTCTGGTCGGCCGCGGGGTCGAGGTCGAGCTTGCCGAACGCGAACGCGCTCGCCGGGACGAGCTCCTCCGGCTGGGTGCCGCCGCCGTCGACGCGGCTGGCCGCGTAGACGCCCGCGCCCGCGACGAGCGTCAGCACCAGCGCGCCGGCACCAAGCGCGGCACCGCGGCGGCTGCGGGTCGGCGGGCCCTGGTAGCCCATCGGGCCGCCGTACGCCGGCTGGCCGTACCCGGACTGGTCGGGCGGGACGGGCTGGCCGTACGGTGGCTGGCCGGGAGCCGGGCTCCCGTAGCCGGGCGCCTGCGCGCCGGGCTCGCCGTACGGCGGCTGGCCGGGTCCGGGCTGCTGCGGCGCGGCGTACGGATCGGGTGTGCCGCCCTGGTCCGGGGTGTCCTCGGACATCAGCCGGTCCTCTCGTTCGGTGACGTGGGGTCATGGGTGCTCCGCATGACGCCACGAGACCGGCGGACCGTCGGCCGTGGATCCAGCTGGAAACCCCCGAGCGCGGGTGGATTCCCGCACGCGCAGTACTGTATTCGCATCGGCACGTGGACCAGGGCCGGTTTACCTGTTTCTTGCTTCGGTCGGTGGCGAATAGCCTGGTGACCCGGGTTGCAGCCGTACCCCGGGCGTCCGAATGCTCCCATTCCGCCGCATCCCGGTGCGGCCGGCTCACGATCGAGGTTGTCTTCCGTGCCCACCGGCAAGGTCAAGTGGTTCGACATCGACAAGGGCTTCGGCTTCCTGTCCCGCGACGACGGCGACGACGTCTACGTGCACAAGAGCGCGCTGCCGGCCGGGATGAGCGAGCTGACGCCGGGCGCCAAGGTCGAGTTCGGGATCGCGCAGGGCAAGCGCGGCGACCAGGCCCTGTCCGTCCGGGTGCTGGACAAGCCGCCGTCGCTGTCCGCTGCCGCGTCGGCGGCTGCCCGGCGCAAGCCGGACGAGCTGCACTCGATGATCGAGGACATGATCAAGGTGCTCGACGACGTGCAGGACGAGCTGTCGCGCGGGCGCTACCCGGACCGCAAGAAGGCCAAGCTGGTCGCCGAGGTCGTCCACGCCGTCGCCCGCGAGATCGAGGCCTGAGGTGGCGCGCGGTCCGGCCGAGCTGGCCCCTGACCGTTACGTCGAGCTCCTCCTCGCCGACGCCGAGCGGATGGCCACGCTGGCCGAGCGCGACCTGGCGCTCGACGTACCGCCGTGCCCGGGGTGGACCGTCCGCGACGCGCTCGTCCACACCGGCCACGTCTACCTGCACAAGGTCGCCAACATCCGCACCCAGGCCAAGGCGGAGTTCCCGCCGGTGCCCGCGCCGGACTCCGACGAGGTGAAGTGGTTCCGTGCGGCGCTCGACGAGCTGGTCGGAGAGCTCACCAGCCGCGCGCCGGACTCGCCGGCCTACACCTGGCACCCGCCGGACCAGACCGTCGGCTTCTGGGCGCGCCGGATGGCGCAGGAGACCGCGGTCCACCGGATCGACGTGGAGAGCGCGTTCGACCAGGTGACGCCGATCGCGGACGATCTCGCACTCGACGGCGTCGACGAGTTCCTCGACCTGTTCCTCGGCGGCGACTGGGAGCTCGACGCCGACGAGTGGGGCGACGTCTCGCCGCAGGCCGGAGCCGGTACGACGACCGCGGTGTCGGCCGGCAGCCACACCTGGCGGATCACCCTGCACCCCGAACGCGTCGACATCAGCCGCGACGGCGGTCCGGCCGACGCCAGGGTCACCGCACCTGACGCCTCGACGCTGCTGCTCTGGCTGTGGGGGCGGGTCGACGACGAACCGGTGACCGCGTCCGGCGACGAGGTCGCACTCAGCGCGCTGCGGGACCGGCTGACGATCGCGGGCCAGTAGGCACCAGGCCGGCGTCGGCCGCGCGGCCGAGCAGACCGTCCACCGCGGCGCGGCCGTCGGCGCCCAGGTCGCGGGTGAACTCGTTGACGTACAAGGCGATGTGCGCGTCGGCGACCGCAGGGTCCATCTCCTGCGAGTGGCTCAGCACGTAGTCGCGGGAGACCGACGGGTCGGCCCACGCCAGCTCGACGGACCGCCGTACCGCGTCGTCGATCTGCGCGATGGCGGTGTCGCCGAGCGACCGCCGGGCGACGATCGCGCCGAGCGGGATCGGCAGCCCGGTCGTGCCCTCCCACCACTCGCCGAGATCCACGACCTGGTGCAGGCCGTACGACGGGTAGGTGAACCGCGACTCGTGGATCACCAGACCGGCGTCGTAGCCGCCGTCGCGGACCGCCGGCATGATCTGGTCGAACGGCAGGACGTCGACCGCGCCGAGCTCGACCGACTCCGCCGCCCAGAGCCGCAGCAGGAGGTAGGCCGTCGTCCGCTCTCCCGGTACGGCGATCCGCGCGCCGGCGAGGTCGGCTGCGGACCGCGGCGCGCCGGTCAGCAGCAGCGGGCCGCAGCCGCGCCCGAGCGCGCCGCCCGACGCCAGCAGCTGGTAGTCGTCGAGCAGCCACGGCAGCGCGCCGTACGACACCTTGACGACGTCGAGCTCGCCCCCGGCCGCGAGCCGGTTGAGCGCGTCGATGTCCTCGAACCGCACGTCGACCGGCGGCGCCTGGTCGACCAGGCCGTGGACCAGCGCGTGGAACACGAACGTGTCGTTGGGGCACGGCGAGATCCCGAGCGAGAGTGGCGCAGTCACGCCGGCCATTGTCGCTCCGGCCACCGGTTTCGGCACCGTTGTGCCCGGAGAGCCGGGGCACAACGGTGCCGAAACCGAGGCGTGAGGGGCGGGCGGCGCGGGCCGGGGCGGCGGTCGGGGGGCGCGTCAGTGCGTGGCGACGCGGCCGGCGAAGATCGCGGCCGCTGCCGACTCCAGCGCCGCCAGCGCCTGCGGGATGTCCCACGAGGGCATGTCCCGCCGGCCGACCGCGTTGCTGATCGTCCGCAGCTCGAGCATCGGTACGCCGGCCAGCGCGGCGACGTGCGCGACACCGGAGCCCTCCATCGCCTCTGCCACCGGCCGGAGCCTGGCGACCAGCTCGGCCGCCCGCGCGTCGGTGCCGGTCGCGGACGACAACGTCACCACCGGGCCCACCGTCGCCTCGACTCCGGCGGCGGCCAGCGACTCCTGCAGGAGCTCGACGAGCCGCGGGGCGCACATGTACGCCGACGGGCCGAAGCCGAGTGTCGCGAGGTCGAGGAAGCCGTCGTCGGTCGCGACGCCCAGGTCACCGGCGAGGACGGCGTTCGCGACGACGACCCGACCCTGCGGCAGCCCGCCGTACGCGCCGGCGATCCCGAGGCTGAGCAGTGCATCGGCCCCGTCGAGCACCGCCGCCATCGCAGCGGCCGACGAGGCGGCCGGCCCGACGCCGCCGGCGATCACCTGCAGGCCGTCGCCGCCGGCCGTCGTACCGGTCAGTGCCGGGTAGGGCCCCACCTGCACGATGTTGGCGACCCGCGCGCCGCGTGCAACGGCGTCCCGCTCGGACTGCACCGCGGTGATCGCGGCGACCCGCACCTAGGCCCGCCTCGCGGCGCTCTTCGCCGACGGGTCAAGGGCGCTCGCCGCGGCGGTCAGCCGGTCGCGCAGATCCGGGTCGATCGGCTCCGCGACCGCGACCGCGACCGCCGCGCGCCAGGCCGCCACATCCGCGTCGTACGCCGGACGCTCCCGGCGGGAGAGCCACTGCAGCCGCTCGCTCAGCGCCGCCGCGGTCTGCAGCAGCAGGTGCGCGCGTGCGGCACGTCGTACATCGGGGTCGGCGTCGCGGGTCAGCGACGCCCAGTCGTCGAGCTCGGCGAGCCGGTCGCGGGCGAGGACCCGCAGCTCCTCCGGCGCGGTCGGGTGGTCGTGGACGACCTGCGCGACGCCGAGCTCGTCCCGGCCGGCCAGCCCGTCCCACGCGGCGCCCCGCACATCGGCGTCGACGACGAGCACGAGGTGCCCGGCGCGTTCGCGCACCGACAGCGCGTTGCGTGCCGCGGCGGACGTGACGAGCAGCGCGCGGGCGGTGTCGCCCTCCCAGGTGCCCGGCCAGGCGTCGGCGATCTGCTCGAGCAGCGTGACGACGGTCCGGGAGGCGGTCGCGTTGTCGTGCTGCCCGAGCACCGTCGGGCGGCCGGCGCGGAAGGCGTCGAACGGCGCGATCCGCGTCAGCTGCTGCTGCGCCTGCGCGAGCAACGTGCCGGCCTGGCCGCCGACTGCGCGCAACGGTCCGGCGGGCGCGTGGGCGCCGGTGTCACGCGCGCGCGGCGGTGGCGGCGGCGCGCCGCGGGCGACCGCGGAGCAGACGCGGTAGGCCTCGGCCAGCTCGGCCATCCGGCGCTGCGCCTCCAGCCCGACCTCGGGCGGGAGCGACTGGACGCGGTCGGGGTGCAGCAGCAGCGCGGCGACCCGGAACGCGCGGCGTACGTCGTCCGGCGCCGATCCGGCCGGCAGGCCGAGCACCCGCCACGCGTACGCCGGCTCCACTCCGGTCAGCCCTCAGGGGTGAGCGTCAGCTTCCAGAGCCCCTCGGGCGTGCCACCCTGCTCGCCTTGGACGATCTCGATGGTGACCGGAGCCTCGAGGGGAGCGTCGATCGGGAGGCTGAAGTGCAGCTTCTTGCGGGGCTGCTCGCCGGACTGCTGGCCCTCGCGGCGGAGGTACCAGCCCTCCTCCGCGACGTGCGTCGGGACGTTGAACGAAACGACGTCACCACTGCTGACCTCGAGCGTCTTGACCTTGGCCTCGTGGTCCTTGCACTCGTCGTGGCAGTAGCGGACCGCGTCGAGGTTGACCACCGTGCCGCCGGCGTGGACGGTCACCTGCGGCGCGGGCTTCTCGCACGCGGTCAGCGCCAGGACCGCGAGCGGCGCGACGACGAGTGCGGTAGGGCGGACTCTCACCTTGGGGGCTCCGTGGCTCGGCGGCTGCTGGGCGGGAACGCACAGGCGCGCTGCGTCGCAACGGGCCAGATCGTCAGGGTACCGGGACGGTCCGGAAGACGCGCACCGTGTAGTAGGCGGCGGCGCCGACGACTACGGCCGCGCCGCCGAGGGCCGCCTCGCCGATGATCGGCATCAGCCCCAGCGCGCCGCCGGCGACCCAGGCGAGCTGCAACGTCGTCTCGCTGCGGGCGAACGCCTGCGCCCGGACGTCCTCCGGGATGTCGCGCTGGATCACCGCGTCGAGGCCGAGCTTCCCGACCGCGCCCGCGATGCCGCTCGCCACCACCACGAACAGCGCAGCGGCGAACGCCCGCCCGCCGAAGTTCAGCGTGCCGACGATCAGCGCGACGGTCACCATCACGACCGCGCCGCCGACGAGCCGCTCCGGCGCGTGCTGCCGGACCACCGCGCCGAGCCCCGTGCCGGCCATCCCGGCCACGGCCGCAACCGAGATGAGCACGACCAGCTGCCAGGTCGGCCGCTTCTCGAACTGGATCCAGAACGCCAGGAAGATCGTCAGGAAGCCGGCCAGCAGCCGCAGCGACGCCGCACCGATGACGGCCGCGCCGACCCGCCGGGTGAAGCCGGCGAGCACCGGCTCGTCCTCGATGTCGCGAGACCAGCTCGGCTCCTCGTTGACCGAGCTCGGCAGCCGCAGCGCGAAGACCGTCGCGGCGACGAACACCAGGGCGGCGAGCCGCAGCAGCCACTCCGGGCCGAGCAGTGCGCTGACCCCCGCGCCGATCGGCGCGGCGACCGCGCTCGCGACGGCGCCGGTCAGGGTGACGCGGGCGTTGGCCCCCACCAGGGTGGCTCCGCGCGGCAGCACACGGGGGGCGACGGCACTGCGCGCGACGGCGTACCCCCTGGAGAGCACCAGGACGCAGAGCGCCGCCGGGTAGACGGCCAGGCCGTTGACGTGGTCGGACATGAAGTAGGCGAGCACGACCCGGCCGGCCATCGCCCCGGCGAGCGCGAGCCGGCGGCCGTGCCGCGTCCGGTCGAGCAGCGGGCCGATGAACGGCGCGAGCACCGAGAACGGCGCCATGGTCACCAGCAGGTACAGCCCGACCTTGCCGCGCGCCTCGCCGACCGGCACCGAGAAGAAGAACGTGTTGGCCAGGCTGACCGCGATCAGCGCGTCGCCGGCGTTCTGCGCACCGTGCATCCGGAGCAGCCAGGTGAAGCCCGTCGGCGCCCAGTCGCGCAGCGGCCGGAAGGCCTCCGCCGGGGGGTGCGCGGCTTGCGTCATCCGGGGCAGGCTCCAAGGGCGTCGCGGACCTCGATAGTAGGGATCGCCGGGCCCCGCCGATAGGACACCGCACGGTAGTGCGCGACAATCGCCAGATGAGCGCAACCCAGACGCACGCCCCCGACGCAGTCTGCGCCGCCGCGGTCGATCTCGCCCGTGCGGCGGCGCTGGCCGTCGCCGGCGCGCACCTCGGTGACCACCTCACCGTCGAGGACGACGGCGACCGGGTCGCCACCCACCTCTTCGAGTGCAAGGACCCCGCCTACCGCGGCTGGCGGTGGGGCGTGCAGGTCAGCCGCGCGTCGCGCGCCAAGGTCGTCACGGTCAACGACGTCGTGCTGCTGCCCGGACCCGACGCGCTGCAGGCGCCGGCCTGGCTGCCGTGGTCCGAGCGGCTGCGCCCCGGGGACCTGCGCCCCGGCGACCTGCTCCCCGCGCCGGCGGACGACGACCGACTGCAGCTGGTCATCGAGGACACCGAGACCGACGACGGCTTCCTGGAGATGGGCGTCGGCCGGGTGCGCGTGCTGTCGGAGATCGGCCGCACCGACGCCGCCGAGCGCTGGTACACCGGCGACAACGGGCCCGAGGCGCCGGTCGCCCGGCAGGCCCCCGCCCACTGCGTCAGCTGCGGCTTCTTCGTCCCGGTGACCGGAGCATTGGGGCTGGCGTTCGGCGTCTGCGCCAACGAGTTCGCGCCCGACGACGGCCGGGTCGTGTCGGTCGACCATGGCTGCGGTGCGCACTCCGAGGGCGTCCCGACGGTCGTCGACCTCCCCGCCCGACCGGTCGTCCCGCACGACGACTACAACTACGAGCACGTCGACGTCAGCGCGATCGGCTCCGTCGAGGACGCGGCCGCAACGCCCGGGCACGTCGCGCCGATCAGCGGCGACGACGCCGAGCTCGCGGCCGGCGAGATCGTCGAGGAGATCGAGGTCGTCGAGGGCGACGAGCCGGTGTACGGCGAGGCTGCAGTCGACGGCGCCGCGGTCGAGGGTGACGTGGCGATCGACGCGCTGGACGGCTCCGCCGGCGGGGACGCGCCGGGCGGCGCGGCCGCCGTACCGGCCAGGGAGTCCGGCTCGTCTGTCGACGAGGCAGTCGCCGACGACTCCGAGGAGACCGCGGCCTTCGGCCACTCCTGATGGTCGACCTGCCGATGCCCGGCCTGCGCCGACCGGGCGCCGAGCCCGTCTTCGCCGAGCCGGTCGTCGCGGACCCCCACGCGCCGTGGCAGGTCGCGGTCGGTCACGACGACGCCGGCCTGCCGGTCCACGTCCGGTGGGACCCGGTCGCGCTGGCCGTGTCGCCAGTGCCCGGCTTCGAGCTGCAGCTCGGCGTCACGGTGCCGCTGGCCGTGGGCGGCGAGGACGGGCTGCCGAGCCCGGCGGAGGAACGCCGGCTGGCCAGCGTCGAGGAGTCGCTCCGGGAGAGCCTCGAGGTCGGTGAGCGCGCCCGGCTGGTGCTGGTCGTGACGACGCGCGGCGTGCGCGAGTTCGTCGCCTACGCCGAGGACGACGACTGGGTGGCGGGCTGGGTGGAGGAGGTACGCGCGGAGCTGCCCGACGCGCAGGTGATGACGCAGCTGGACGCGTCGTGGAACTCGCTGCGCTACTTCACGCCGTGACCCCGACCGACAGCGGTGCGGCCGCCGACCCGAGCCCGGACCCGTTCGGCACGGCGGCGATCCGCGAGCGTGTCCTCGCCGCCTGGGCGGCCAGCCCCGCGCGGTTCCGCGAGGACGCCAACGCCGAGGACGACTTCGCGCTGACCGGCTACCGCGACCGGCTGGTCGTCGAGCTCGCGCAGAACGCCGCCGACGCCGCGGCCGCTGCCGGCGTACCCGGCCGGCTGCTGCTCGCGCTCCGCGACGGCAGGCTCGTCGCCGCGAACACCGGCGTGCCCGTCGACGCGGCGGGGGTCGAGGCGCTCTCGACGCTGCGGGCGTCGGCTTCGCCGCCGTCGTGACGGTCAGCGACGAGCCGTCGATCGGCTCCCG
>DASQMY010000165.1:0-1775 GCA_035645255.1 Mycobacteriales bacterium | reverse complement strand
ATCTCGGCGCGCGCGAGGAGCTGGTCGGCCTGCTGTCCGACGTCGCGTCCGACAAGAACGCACCGACCACCGTGCTGGTCACCCACCACGTGGAGGAGATCCCGGTCGGCTTCACCCACGCCCTGCTCCTCCGCGCCGGCGGCGCCCTGGCCGTCGGTCGCATCCGCGACGTCCTGACCGACCGCAACGTCTCCGAGTGCTTCGGCGTGCGGGTCGCGATCGACATGCAGAGCGGCCGGTACGCCGCGCGCATCCGCCGCCGGCGCCGCTGAGCCGACGGGGGGACGACAGTGCAGGACAGGAACGACCGCGAGCGGCTGCGGGAGACCTTCGACACCGCAGCCGACCGGTATCAGCGGGCGCGGCCCGACTACCCCGCCGAGCTGTTCGACGTGCTCGAGACCCTCGCCGGTCTGTCGGCGGACGCCCGCCTGCTCGAGATCGGCTGCGCGACCGGCAAGGCGACCGCCCCACTCGCCCAGCGCGGCTACCGGATCACCTGCCTCGAGCTCGGCCCCGAGCTGGCGGCGGCCGCGCGCCGCAACCTGTCGGCGTTCCCGCGGGTGACCGTCCTGACCGGCGACTTCGAGACGTGGCAGCGGCCGCCCGGCACGGCGTTCGACCTGGTCTTCGCGGCCACCGCCTGGCACTGGCTCGACCCGGCCACCAGATGGCGCACGGCCTGGGCGGCGCTGCGTCCGGGCGGCCATCTCGGGTTCTGGGCTGCCGCGCACGTCTTCCCCGACGGCGGCGACCCGTTCTTCCACGAGCTCCAGCCGGTCTACGACGAGATCGGCGAGCCGCAGCCGCCTGGCGAGGGATACCCGAGTCCCGGCGAGCTCGCGGACTCGCGCGCCGAGATCGAGGCGACCGGCCTTTACGACGGCGTCGAGGTGCGGCACTTCGACTGGGAGACCGTCTACGACGCCGGGTCGTACATCGACCTGCTCGACACGTTCTCCGGCCACATCGCCATGGCGCCGTTGCAGCGTGGCCGGCTGTACGGCGAGATCCGGCGCCGCCTCACGGCGCGGCCGGACGGGCTGGTGCGCCGGCACTGGGGGGCCGTGCTGCACGTCTGCCGCCGCCGGGGCTGAGCGGTCGCGGCGGGCACAGCGCGCGATGGAGCTCGTGGGTGAGCTCGTGGGCGAAGTCCCGGGTGACTGAACGGGTCGCCTGGGCGACCGCCGGTCACCCAGGACTGCACCCGGGATCGCACCCGGACGGTCCTCAGCGGGCTTATCGATGCAGGTGACCAAGCGGTGTTTTCGCTGATCGACGGTCGGGGTAGCCGTCTCGCGTCGGTGACCGGAGGAGGCGGTGATGGCGCTTCCGGTGGCGCCGCCGCTCCAGCCGATGCTCGCCAAGCTCGAGCGGTCGATCCCGGACGACCGGCCCTACGTCTTCGAGCCGAAGTGGGACGGCTTCCGTCATAGTTGACGGTGTCGGGCTCAGACCCGCGCAAGCTCGCCGCGTACAGGGCACCTGCCCCCTCCCGCGAACCAGGTACTCGCTCACTCATGCGGCGGATCACCGCAGTGACGCAGTGCGTCGTCCCCGGCGACGCTCGCGAGGCCAGCGGGTGGCGGCTGACGTTCTTCGCGCTCCACTCTCCTGCTATGTCACCGTCGTGCTGATGGTCAGGACCAGCTGGGGCAGATTGGCGGTACTGGTGGTCTCGCGGGACGCCACGGCCAGGCCGTCGGAGGACTCCGCATAGAGCTGCAACGACAGCTCGCCGCCGCCGGTCACGCCGGACAGTGGGGCGCTTGCCC
>DASQMY010000164.1:0-10453 GCA_035645255.1 Mycobacteriales bacterium | reverse complement strand
AGATCGCCGAGGTGCTCTGCACGATGACGGCGCAGGCGATGAGTCCTAGGCTGCTGTTCGGCAGCGCAGCCAGCACCCCGAGCGACAGCACCGTCGGCAGGCGGGTCTTCTCCAGGCGGCCCTCGGCGAGGGAGATCGCCGTGACGAGCAGCGCCGCCCCGACGATGCCGCTGACCAGTGCGGCGGCGCCGGTCGCCAGCCAGCTCCGGGGCGAGAGCGGATCGGGCACCGGAGCCAGCGCTCGGAAGACGGTGACCGCGAGCGTCGTCGTCAGAGCGAACTGCGCCAGGTTGAATGCGAGCTTCAGCGCCGACTGGCGGCGGTGCAGGCCGAGGACGAGCGCCGCGCCGACCAGCTGCGCGATGAGCAGATGGCGCGGGTCGGCGAAGAACAGCCCGAGGACCAGCGGCAGCTCACTCATCGAGAAGCTGTGCGCCTCGCGCCGGAAGTGCATCTGCACCTGGAACAGCTCGCCGAGCACGAACAGCGGCACCAGCAGCCACCACTGCAGCCGGATGTCCGCGATGGCCGGCCCGGTCCCGCGCAGCACCGTCGCATGCAGAGCGGCGACCGTGACGACCATCGCGAACATCAGGACGCGGATGCGGCCGAGGCTCGACTGGCCGGAGATCCGCGCGCGCACACGGGTCGTTGCGCCCACTGTCACGGCGCACACCGCCCCTCCACGTCGACGAACTCGCCCTTTACCGGATGTAGATGCATCGTGACAGTTGGTAGCAGACGCGCCATCATCCAGTTGGAGCAACTTGCTGGGAAGGCGGCTGGGCGATTTTCCTACCCGGAATGTCCCGTGGTGTCCGGGGAACCGTCCTCTTGGGCTACCTCGCTGGCCCGAAGGGGCCACTCTCGCTGCGCGGTACGGCGGCCGGCCGGCTGCACCCGCCGGAACCGGCCGCCGAGCGGTGCGCCGGCCGGTGAGCGGGTAGGGTGCCGAGTGGAGCGCCGGGAAGTCTGGTCGGCAAGTCGCTGCCGACCGTCTTGAGGAGATCCTCGTGTCCCGCGCCCCCACGCCCGCCGTCGCCCGCCTGCTGCCCAGCCCGCTGCAGCGGTTCCTCGAGCGCGAGTCGGCGGGCGCCGTCCTGCTGCTCGGGGCCGCGGCGCTCGCGCTGGTGTGGGCCAACGTCGGCGGCGACCACTACGAGGGGTTCTGGTCGGCGCACCGGTGGCTGCTCGGCGACGACATCGGCTCGCTGCGGCACGCCGTGGACGACGGGTTGATGACGTTCTTCTTCGCCGCCGTCGCGCTGGAGATCAAGCGCGAGCTGGTGCACGGCGAGCTGCGGGACAGGCGCACCGCCGCCGTACCGGTGGTCGGGGCGATCGGCGGCATGGTGCTGCCCGCACTGCTGTACGTCGCGCTCAACCTCGGCGGTGACGGGGCGCGCGGCTGGGCGGTCCCGATGGCCACCGATGTGGCGTTCGTCGTCGGGGTGCTCGCGCTCATGACGCCATGGGTGTCCGACCAGCTCAAGCTGTTCGTCCTCGCGCTCGCCGTCGTCGACGACATCGGCGCGATCGTCGTCATCGCGTTGTTCTTCGGCGGTGGGATCTCGCCATTGCCGCTGCTCAGCGCGTTCGCGCTGCTCGCCCTCTACGCCGTGCTCCAGCGCGGGGAGTCGACGCGCGGCTGGCTCTTCGTCGTACTGGCGGTGGGCACCTGGGCGCTGCTGTTGAGGTCGGGCGTCCACGCGACGATGGCCGGGGTCGGCATCGGACTGCTGACCCGCGCGCACCCGGCGGCCGGCCAGGACGAGTCCCCGGTGGAGCGGTGGGAGCGCCGGCTGCACCCGATCTCGAGCTGGCTGGTGATCCCGCTGTTCGGGCTGGCGAACGCCGGTGTCGCGGTGAGCGGCGACGCGCTCGGCGACGCCGGGCGCAGCGAGATCACGCTCGGCGTCGTCGTCGGGCTCGTCGTCGGCAAGACGGCCGGGATCGTCGGGGCGACCTGGCTCGCCGTACGAGCGGGGTTCGGCCGCCTGCCGGCACCCGGCACCTGGTCGCACCTCACCGGCGTCGCAGCCGCAGCAGGTATCGGCTTCACCGTGTCGCTGTTCGTCGCCGACCTGGCGTTCACCGGCGCCGCGCTGCAGCAGGCGCGGCTCGGCATCCTGGGCGGGTCGCTGCTCGCTGCAGTCGTCTCCGTCGTCGTGCTGCTGGCCGCGGGCCGGGTCGAGGGCGAGCACCGCCGCAACTACGACCCCGCCGACGACGACCTCCCTGAGCAGAGCGGCGCTTCCGGGCGTACGACGGTGGCGTAGCCGCGCAGGCCGTATGGTTCACACGCCGTCGTCGACGGCGGAGTCGGAGGCCGGGCGCATGAGGATCCTGCTGGTGGGTGCCGGTGGCGTCGGTGCGGCTGCCGCGCGGCTCGCGGCGAGCCGGCCGTTCGTCGAGAGCGTGGTGGTCGCCGACGTCGACCCGGCGCGCGCGCAGTCGGTGGCGGCGCAGGCGGCCGGCGACCGGTTCGCCGGTGTCGACCTCGACGCGGGCGACTCCGCAGCCGTCGCCCGGTGCGCGAGCGACCACCGCGTCGACGTCGTGCTCAATGCGTGCGACCCGCGGTTCGTCATGCCGCTGTTCGATGCCGCCGCCTCGGCCGGCTGCACCTACGTCGACATGGCGATGTCGCTGTCCAGCCCGCACCCCCAGCGGCCGCACGAGCTGACCGGCGTCAAGCTCGGCGACGAGCAGTTCGCGGCGCACGACGCCTGGGCCGAGGCCGGCCGGCTCGCGATCGTCGGGATGGGCGTCGAGCCCGGGCTGTCCGACGTCTTCGCGCGGTACGCCGCGGACCACCTGTTCGACGTGGTCGACGAGGTCGGCGTCCGCGACGGGGCAGACCTCGTCGTCGACGGCTACGAGTTCGCGCCGACGTTCTCCATCTGGACCACGATCGAGGAGTGCCTCAACCCGCCGGTCGTCTACGAGAAGGAGCGCGGCTGGTACACCACGGCGCCCTTCAGCGAGCCGGAGGTGTTCGACTTCCCGGACGGGATCGGCCCGGTGGAGTGCGTCAACGTCGAGCACGAGGAGGTGCTCCTCGTGCCCCGATACCTCGACGTGCGGCGGGTGACGTTCAAGTACGGGCTGGGGGAGGAGTTCATCGAGATCCTGCGCACGCTGCACAAGCTCGGGCTGGACTCCACGCGGCCGGTCGACGTGCGCGGGACGCGGGTGTCGCCGCGCGACGTCGTGGCGGCCTGCCTGCCCAACCCGGCGACGCTAGGCGACCGGATGCGCGGCCGCACCTGTGCGGGGACCTGGGTGAAGGGGACCGGCAAGGACGGCCGGCCGCGGGAGGTCTACCTCTACCACGTGGTCGACAACGAGCAGTCGATGCGTGACTGGGGCGCCCAGGCGGTCGTCTGGCAGACCGCGATCAACCCGATCATCGCGCTGGAGCTGCTCGACTCGGGCGCCTGGTCCGGCGCCGGCGTGCTCGGTCCGGAGGCGTTCGACGCCGCGCCGTTCCTCGAGCTGCTCGCCGACTACGGTGCGCCGCACGCGATGCGGGAGGAGCAGCCGCGCGGCGGCTGACTGCCGCAGGTTACGGTTCGGCGGTGACCACGGAGCGCGTGCTGCTGATCGGGATGATGGGCGTCGGCAAGACGACGGTGGGCCGGCTGCTCGCCGACCGGCTGGGTGCGGTCTACATCGACAACGACGACTCGGTACGCCGGCGCACCGGCCGCGGCGTGGCCGACATCCTGCAGGAGTCGGGCGAGCAGGCGCTGCGCGAGGCCGAGCGGTCCGCGTTCGCGGAGACACTCGCCGTACCGGGTCGCACGGTCATCGGCGTCCCTGGCGGGATGGTGCTCGATCCGGCCGACCGCGCGCTGATCGAGGACGCGGGCAGCCCGGTCGTCTGGCTGCGGGCGCGGCCGGAGACCATCGCGAAGCGGGTCGTCGGCACGGACCGACCCTGGCTGGGTGACGACCCGCTGGCGTCGCTGACCCGGCTCGCGGCCGACCGCCACCCGCTCTTCGCCGAAGTCGCGCACGTCGTCGTCGACGTGGACGAGCGCACGCCGGAGCAGGTCGCCGAGGCGACGGTCCGGCTGCTCGCCGAGGACGCCGCCGGCGCCGGCGCGTCGGCGCGGACAGCTGCTGACACAATGGGGTCCCACTACCGAAGCGGGGGTGTCTAACGGTGGCCCGGTCGTCACGCAGCAACCTGCCGATCGTGGTCGCCGCCGTCGCCGGGCTGGCACTGATCCTGGTCGTCCGGAGCATCTTCTCCGACGACGACACGCCTCGGCAGACCGTCGACCGCCCCGTCGGGGCCGGCTCGGCCTCCGCGACCGAGCTGCCGCCGGACCCCGGCAACTGCACCAACGTCAGCTTCGCGGCGTCGTCGGAGAAGGGAGAGCTGCTCAAGCAGATGGCCGCGGCCTACGCCCGGGCGGGCACCCAGGTCGACGGCAAGTGCGTCCGCGTCGCGATCTCCATCAAGGCGTCGGGCGGGGCGATGGAGGCGCTCGCCCGCGGCTGGGACGAGCGCCGGGACGGTCCGCAGCCGGACGTCTGGTCGCCGGCATCGAGTGCGTGGCCGGTGCTGCTCCGCGAGCTGCTCGCGCAGAAGGACACGCCGGACATCGTGCCGAAGGAGCTGCCGAGCCTCGCGCAGACGCCGTTGGTGCTCGCGATGCCCAAACCGATGGCCGAGAAGCTCGGGTGGCCGAAGAAGGACCTCGGCTGGGCCGACATCATCGCGCTGTCCAAGGACCCGAAGGGGTGGGGTGCGCACGGCGAGGAGCAGTGGGGCGCGTTCCGGCTCGGCAAGACCAACCCCAACTTCTCCACCTCCGGCCTGCACGCGACCGTCGGCACCTACTTCGCCGCGACCGGGCTGGCGACCGACCTGACCGCAGCCGATGTCCAAGACCCCAAGACGGTCCGGTACGTCAAGGACGTCGAGGCGAGCGTCGTGCACTACGGCGACACGACGCTCACGTTCCTCGGCAACCTGCAGCGCGCCGACGACGCGGGGGAGGGGCTGACCTACATCTCGGCGGTGACGGTCGAGGAGAAGTCGGTCTGGGACTACAACAAGGGCAACCCGTCCGGCGATCCGAAGACGCTCGGCAAGCACGCCCCTCCGAAGATCCCGCTCGTGGCGATCTACCCGAAGGAGGGCACGCTCATCTCTGACAACCCCTACGTCGTGCTCAACGCGCCGTGGGTGACCGCCGAGAAGAAGGCGGCGGCCGCCGACTTCCTGCACTACCTGCAGCAGCCGCCGCAGCAGGAGGTGTTCCAGACTGCCGCGTTCCGCACGTTCGAGGGGAAGCCGGGCAAGGAGATCACCGAGGACAACGGGCTGCTCGCCGCGCTGCCCAAGGCGGTCATCGAGCCGCCGGCGCCGGACGTGCTCGAGCTGGTCAGGCAGTCGTGGAACGCCAACCGCAAGCGGGCCCGCGTGATCATGGTGATGGACGTCTCCGGCTCGATGAACGAGGAGGTCGCCGCCGCCGGCCGCTCGAAGCTGGAGCTCGCCAAGGAGGCCGCTGCGAAGGCGCTGGACCAGTTCTCGCCGGACGACGAGCTCGCGCTGTGGATCTTCTCCACCAAGCTGGACGGCAACAAGGCCTACCGCGAGGTCGTCCCGAGCCGCACCGTCAAGGACGGCCTGCCGGTCTTCCGCGAGGCCATCGGCAAGCTGGTCGGGCGGGGCGCGACCGGGCTGTACCAGTCCACCCAGGCGGCGGTCGAGGCGGCACAGGCGGCGTACGACCCGGCGCGGATCAACGCCGTCATCGTGCTGACCGACGGCAAGCAGGACCCACCGCAGCCGGACGCCCTGCCGCGCCTGGTGGAGCTGCTCAAGACCGAGGATGCGGACACGGCGATCCGCGTCTTCCCGATCGCGTACGGCGACGACGCCGACCTCGAGATCCTGCGGCAGATCGCCGAGGCGTCGCGCGGTGCGGCCTACGACGCCAAGGACCCGGCGACGATCGACCGGGTCTTCACCGCGGTGGTGTCCAACTTCTGATGTCGTTGCTGGACGAGCTGCGTGATCCGTGGGGCCTGCTCGTCGCGGCCGGCAGCGGCGGCTTCGCCTGGGCCACCGGCCTCGATGCGCTGCCGGCAGCCGCGATAGGCGGGGTGGTGCTTGCGGTCAAGGTGGTCTCCGGCGTGCTCTCGAGCGGACGCCGGGAGCGGGGCGGAGCCGCGGTGGAGCTGAAGATCACTCAGGGCTCGCCCGAGGAGGCCTGGCTGCGCCGCTGCGAGCGCGCCGCCGCTTCGCTGCGCGACGTGGCCGAGTCCGCCAACCCGGGGCCGGTGGCCTACCGGCTGCAGACGGTGGTCGGCGAGGCCGCGGCGACCGTGCAGGACATGCGGCGGATCGCCGGGCAGACCTCGGCGGTGACCGCCGCCATGCACCGGATCGACCTGCCGACGCTGCAACGCGACCGAGCCTCGCTGCAGCGGGTCCTCGACTCCGGCAACGCGGCGACGCACGACGACGCTCGGCGGTCGCTCGCGTCGGTGGACAGCCAGCTCGCGGTGCACCAGCGGCTCTACGGGACCGCCAGCGAGATGCTCGTCCGGATGCAGTCGGGGACGATCGCCATGGAGACGCTGCTCGCCCACGTCGCCGAGCTGGTGACGATGTCCGGCGCCACGCCGGACGGCGTCGACAGCCTCGGCCAGCTCGACGTGCTCGTCGCCGATCTCGAAGGGTTGCGACTCGGGTTGGAGGAGACAGAGGAGATGACCCGTAAGGCGCTCGGGGCGTACGACGCCGCACCCGCGCCCGTTTTCCGTAAGGATGACCGGACGGCGCGGGACCGCGGACGTGCGGGCCCGCTCGAAGGAGGAAGCTGATGTTCAAGGCATTGCGTCGCCTGTGGGCGTACCTCGGGGCGGCTCTGTCGGGCAAGGTCGACGAGATGGCCGACCCCAAGATCCAGATCGAGCAGGCGATCGAGCAGGCCAAGCGGCAGCACGAGCTGCTCAGCCAGCAGGCCGCCTCGGTGCTCGGCAACCGCCGGCAGCTCGAGATGAAGCTCGGCCGGCAGATGGACGAGGTCGAGAAGCTGCAGGCGTCGGCGCGCCAGGCGCTGGTGCTCGCCGAGCAGGCGCGGGCTGCGGGCGACGAGACCAAGGCTGCCGACTACGAGCAGACCGCCACGGCGTTCGCCTCGCAGCTGGTCTCCGCCGAGCAGTCGATGTCCGACCTGAAGACGCTCCACGACCAGGCGCTGGCGTCCGCCGAGGCCGCGAAGGGCGCCGTCGAGCAGAACGCCTACCTGCTGCAGCAGCGGCTCGCGGAGCGCTCGAAGCTCCTGACGCAGCTCGAGCACGCCAAGATGCAGGAGCAGATGAACTCCGCCCTCAAGCAGGTCAGCGAGCTCACCACCGTGGGCGACGTGCCGACCCTCAACGAGGTTCGGGACAAGATCGAGGGCCGCTACGCCAAGGCGCTGGGCCAGCACGAGCTCGCCTCCAGCTCGGTGGAGGTCCGGATGCTCGAGGTGCAGAAGGCAGCGCTCGACACCGCGGGGGCGTCCCGCCTCGAGGCGATCCGCGCCACCATGGGTGTCTCCTCGCCCACGGTGCAGCCGGCGGCGGTCGAGGAGAGGACCGCCGAGGCGACGGAGAGCTGATGCTGCTCGAGGGCAAGCGCGTCGTCGTCACCGGTGTCCTGACCGACCGCTCGATCGCCTACTCGGTGGCCCGGCTGGCGCAGGAGCAGGGCGCGGAGATCGTCCTCACGTCGTTCGGGCGGGCGATGAGCATCACCCAGCGGATCGCGAAGCGGCTGCCGCAGCCGGCCGACGTGCTCGAGCTCGACGTCACCGACGTCGAGCACCTGGACCGGCTGCAGGCCGACCTGAAGGAGCGCTGGGGGCAGGTCGACGGCGTGCTGCACGCGATCGGGTTCGCGCCGGCAGCGGCGCTGGGCGGCAACTTCCTCAACACCGGCTGGGACGACGTCGCGACGGCGGTCCACGTCTCGGCGTACTCGCTGAAGTCGCTGACCTGCGCGCTCGTCCCCCTCATGCAGCCGGGTGGCGCCGTCGTCGGGCTGGACTTCGACTCGACGAAGGCGTTCCCGGCCTACGACTGGATGGGCGTCGCGAAGGCGGCGATGGAGTCGACCGCCCGCTATCTCGCTCGTGACCTCGGTCCGCAGGGGATCCGCGTCAACCTGGTCTGTGCCGGCCCGATCCGCACCATGGCGGCCAAGAGCATCCCCGGCTTCGAGAGGTTCGAGGAGGTCTGGCAGGCGCGTGCCCCGCTCGGCTGGGACGTCGGCGACCCCGAGCCGACCGCCAAGGCGTGCGTCGCGCTGCTGTCGGACTGGTTCCCCGCGACGACCGGCGAGATGGTGCACGTCGACGGCGGCTTCAACGCCGTCAACGCCTGACCTGCGTCAGGGGCGTGGGTGGGTGGACAGCCGGGCGTCGTTGTCGGAGCGGGTCGCTACCGTTTCGGTCATGACCCAGAATGCAGACAGCACGTGGCAGGCGGACGACATCGCGCGCGCCTACTGGACCGTGATGGGCGCCCGTGACTGGCCGGCTCTGACCGCGCTGCTGGCCGACGACGTGCTGTACGAGCTGCCGCAGTCGCGCGAGCGGGTGCGCGGTGCGGAGGCGCTGGTTCGGTTCAGCGCGGAGTACCCGGGGGACTGGGAGATCTCGCTCGAGCGGGTCGTCGGCCAGGGCTGGGCCGCGGCGACCTGGATCGACTTCCGGCTGGACGGTGCGGCCCAGCCTGGGCTGACGTTCTTCGAACTCGACGACGACGGCCGGATCGTGCGCGTCACCGACTTCTGGCCCGATCCCTACGAGCCGCCGCCGGGTCGCGAGCACCTCGTCGAGCGCTACTGACAGCGGCGGCGCGCCCCTACTCGCCGCGCAGCCGGTCGAGCTTGAGCTGCGCCTTCGTCAGTGCGACGCGCTGGCGCTCGGCCGTCGCGTGCGCCGTACGGGCGGTGGAGCGAGCCGCGTCGCGGCGCGTCCGGACCCCCGCAGCCGCGGCCCGCGCGGCGTCCAGCTCGGCGCTGAGCCGGGCCACGTCCTCCTCGTGGCGGGCCAGCTCCGCGGCGACCGCCTCGTAGGCGCGCTGCGCGTCGTCGGCCTCGCCGCACGCCTGCTGCACGGCCTCCTGCGCGTCGCGGTGCGCCTGCCTCGCGGCCGCCTCCGCGGCGGTCGGGCGGGCGGGCGGCGGGTCCGCCTGCAGCTTCGCCGTCCCGCGCCGGACGGCGTCGCGGCCGGGGCCGGTCGTCGCCCGCCCGCGAGCCGCCGCGGCCGGCCGGGCGTCGTCCTCCTCGACGCGCAGGCGCCCCGCCCTCGCCGCCGGCCGCTCCGCGCCGGCGGCGGGTCGGCGTACCACGCGCAGTGGGGTGGCCACGACGTCGGCGGGGTCGTCGCTGAGGCCGAAGCCCGAGTAGCTCAGCTCCTTGACCAGCCGGCCGCTGCGTACGGCGGCCGCGGCGCCCTCATCGGCGGTCGCCGCCACCAGCGTCGCCTCCACGGCGTCCAGCGGTACGCCGCGCCGGCCCTCGGCGGCCGCGAGCCGGGCGGCCGCGGCGAGCAGCCCGTCGAGCTGGCCGCGCCGGGTCGAGGACAGCTGTTGGAGGGCAGCGCCCTCCGCCTTGCCCGTGACGACGGCGCCCTGGGTCTCACGGAGCGCGGCGCCGGTCTCGAGCAGCTCGTCGAGCGCGTCGCGCTCCGCCCGGGCGAGCTGGTTGACGAGCCACGCCGCGACCGTCGGCCGGCGCAGCGCCTTGAGCTCGGCCGACGCGCGGCGGTCGGTCGACCGGAGCTCGCGGGCGAGCGCGTCGCGGTGGGTGACGAACTCCTCGGGCGCCAGCGCGTAGAGCTCGTCGACAACTGCCTCGTCGATGGTCGGCTCCCTCCGGCGCGTGTGCGGTCCGATGCTACTTTCGCAGGAGCACCTGACACCGGCGTCGAGGCGACAGGAGACATTCGTGGAGCCGCGCGCTGCCGCACTCGTCGACTACATCCGCGCCTCGGTCATCGGCGAGGACGAGGTGCTGGACGGTCCGTTCGGCCCGCGGCGCATCACCTACGCCGACTACACCGCCTCCGGCCGCTCGCTGACGTTCATCGAGGACTACATCCGCGAGGCGGTACTCCCGCTCTACGCCAACACCCACACCGAGGCGTCCGGCACAGGGCTGCAGACCAGCCGCTTCCGCGAGGAGGCCCGCGACATCATCCGCGCCGCGGTCAACGGCGACGACGACACGATCGTGCTGTTCTGCGGGTCGGGGAGCACGGCGGCGATCGACAAGATGATCCACCTGCTCGGGCTGCGGATCCCGCCCGAGCTCGACGACCGCTACCGGCTGTCCGACGCGATCCCGGAGGCCGACCGCCCGGTCGTGTTCATCGGCCCGTTCGAGCACCACTCCAACGAGCTGCCGTGGCGGGAGTCGATCGCCGACGTCGTG
>DASQMY010000163.1:0-5137 GCA_035645255.1 Mycobacteriales bacterium | reverse complement strand
GCCGCGACAAGCTGCGTGGCCGGCACGAGCTCGACGACCTGGCCGGCCCCGAGGTCATGCGCGAGGACCGCCCGCTGCCGAGCTGACCCGCGGCGGCATGGCCGCCCCGTTCCGTCCGGTATGCTTGATCGCTGATCCTCTCCGCCCTCCGAGTGAGACCGTGCCTGCCAACCGAACGCCAGACCGGCTCGACCCGCGCCAGCCCCTCGTGATCGACACCCGCGAGCTGGGCCGGCGTCCCGGATCGATGCGCAAGGTCCGGCGTACGGCGGCGGCTCCGGACCTGCTCGGCACGGAGATGATCAAGGTGCCCGTCGGCGCCGAGCTGGACCTCGATCTGCGGCTGGAGTCGGTGATGGAGGGCGTGCTCGTCACCGGCACGGTGACCGCTCCGCTGACGGGCGAGTGCGGCCGCTGTCTCGAGCCCGTCACCTCGGAGATCGAGGTGGAACTGCAAGAGCTGTACGCCTACGCCGAGTCCGACGTGACCGAGGACGAGGGGAGCCGGCTGGTCGGCGACCTCCTCGACCTCGAGCCCGTCCTGCGTGACGCGGTCGTGCTGGCGCTGCCGCTGACACCGTTGTGCGAGGACGACTGTCCTGGCCTGTGCGTCCCCTGCGGCGCCAGGCTGGCCGACGGCGACTGCGGCCACCAGGTGGCCCCGGTCGACATCCGCTGGGCGGCGCTGACTGACCTGATCGACCCCGAAGGGGCGGCGCCGACCGCGCGGCCCCCGAGCAGCAAGGAGTAGACGGTGGCGGTACCCAAGCGGCGAATGTCGCGGAGCAACACGCGGTCGCGGCGTTCGCAGTGGAAGGCGAAGGTGCCGGCGTTCGCCACGTGCAAGCGGTGCAAGCAGGCCAAGCTGCCCCACGTCGCCTGCCCCACCTGCGGCACCTACAACGACCGCCAGGTCGTCAACGTCTGACGCCCGACCGGGTGGCATCGGCTGACCAGCGCGAGGTCCGTGTCGCCGTCGACATGATGGGCGGCGACAGCGCGCCCGGCACCACCGTCGACGGCGCGCTGTGCGCTGTCCGGGCCGACCCGCTGCTGCGGGTGGTCCTCGTCGGACCACGGGACGTCGCCGTCCGGCTGCTCCACGCCGGCGGCGGGAGTGACCGGGTGACCGTCGAGGACGCGACCCAGGTCGTCGGGATGGGCGAGGACCCCGTCCGCGCCGTTCGCGCGAAGCGCGCTGCGTCCGTGCGGGTGGCGGCGCGGCTCGTCCGCGACGGCGACGCCGACGCGTTCGTCTCGGCCGGGTCGACCGGCGCCACCGTAGCCGCCGCGCTCTTCACGATCGGCCGGGTGCGCGGGATGGCGCGCATCGCGCTCGCCGTCGTCGTACCGGCCGCCGACGCACCGGTGATCCTGCTCGACGCCGGCGCGAGTCCCGAGGTCACCGTCGAGGGACTCACCCAGCACGCCGTCGCCGGCAGCGCCTACGCGCGGGTCCGCCTCGGCCTCGACGCCCCCCGGGTCGGCCTGTTGAGCATCGGCGAGGAGGCCGGCAAGGGCGACGACGTCCGCAAGCGGGCATACGAGGAGCTGTCCCGGCTGGACGACATCGACTTCGTCGGCAACGTCGAGGGCGGCGACGTGGCGACCGGCGGCCGCGCTGACGTGGTCGTGACCGACGGCTTCACCGGCAACGTCCTGCTGAAGGGCATGGAGGGCGCGATCGCCATGGCGACCGCGGCGCTCGCCTCGGCCATCGGCGCGGACCCGGCGCTTCGGCAGGCGGCCACGCTGCTGCGCCCGGCGTTCGAGCACGCCGCCGGCAGCATCGACCCCGACCGGCACGGCGGCGCGGTGCTGCTCGGCGTCGACGGTGTGACGGTCGTCGGCCATGGCGCCTCGTCGGCGACCTCCATCCGGGCGAGCGTCACCGTGGCGGCCGACGCCGTGCGGTCCGGCGCGCTGGCGACCGTTGCGGACGCGATCGGCCGCTCGGCGGCGCGCAGCCGGCTAGGCCGCGCTGCGGGCTGGCTGCACAAGTCATGATCGACCGACCGGTAGGGTCGCAGGCGGACCCGGCGGCCGCCCGGCCGCTGCGCAGGTGAGGTGACGGTGAGCGAGCAGGCAACCGACCGGTCGGCGCTGGAGGCGACCATCGGCGTCACGCTGGGCGACCGTGCGCTGCTCCAGCGGGCGTTGACGCACCGGTCGTTCGCCTACGAGAAAGGCGGGCTGCCGACCAACGAGCGGCTCGAGTTCCTCGGCGACGCCGTACTCGGCCTGGTCGTCACCGATCACCTCTACTCGGTCCACCCCGACCTGCCGGAGGGCCAGCTGGCCAAGCTGCGGGCGGCCGTCGTCAACATGAACGCGCTCGCCGACATCGCCCGCGGCCTCGGCCTCGGCGACTGGCTGCTGGTCGGCCGCGGCGAGGAGACGACGGGCGGCAGGGACAAGGCGTCCATCCTCGCCGACGGCCTCGAGGCGCTGATCGGGGCTGTCTACCTCGACCGTGGGCTCGGCGAGGCGGCCGCGCTGATCCACCGGTTCTTCGACGAGCTGATGGCGGAGTCGGCCTCCCGGGGCGCCAGCCTCGACTGGAAGACCTCGCTGCAGGAGCTCACCGCGACGCAGCTGCTCGGCGTACCGGAGTACGTCGTCACCGAGGTCGGCCCCGACCACGCGAAGCAGTTCACTGCCACCGCCAAGATCGCGGGCAGCGACTGGGGATCGGGCGAGGGGCGGAGCAAGAAGGAGGCCGAGCAGAAGGCCGCCGAGGCGGCGTGGACCGCGCTGCAGCACCGGGCGCTCGCGGGTGAGGTCGAGGAGCTCGCGGCCGGCGCGGTCGCGGAAGCCGGCGTGGTCGCCGGCTTCGACGGCGGCACCGACGTGGACGCGGCCGGCTAGCGTTGCCGGAGCTGCCCGAGGTCGAGGTCGTCCGCCTCGGTCTCGCCCGCGGCGTCGTCGGGCGCCGGATCGCCGCGGTCACCGTGTCGCACCCGCGAGCGATCCGCCGTCACCTGGCCGGGGAGCGCGACTTCGTCGACCTGCTCGCCGGCCGGCGCATCGACGCCGCGCTGCGCCGCGGCAAGTACCTGTGGCTGCCGCTCGACTCCGGCGACGCGCTCGTCGGGCATCTCGGGATGAGCGGGCAGCTGCTCGTCGTACCGCCGGAGAAGGACCCCGAGACGCACATCCGGGTGCGGTTCGCCTTCGAGGACGGCGGTCGGGAGCTGCGCTTCGTCGACCAGCGCACGTTCGGCGGGCTGTTCGTCGCTGCCGGCGGCGCCGACCTCCCGGACGACCTCGCGCACATCGCTCGCGACCCGCTCGACGCGGAGTTCGACGACGGGGCCTTCGCCCGCAGGCTGCGCGGCCGGCGTACCGGGATCAAGCGGGCGCTGCTCGACCAGACGCTGATCTCCGGGGTGGGCAACATCTACGCCGACGAGTCGCTGTGGCGGGCGAAGCTGCACTACGACCGGCCCACCGACTCGCTCCGCGCGGCGGACGCACTGCGTCTGCTCGCCGACGTCCGCGCGGTCCTGGCCGAGTCGCTGGCCGCCGGCGGCACCAGCTTCGACGCGCTCTACGTCTCCACGGAGGGGGTCTCCGGCCTCTTCGAGCGGGAGCTGGCGGTCTACGGCCGCGCGGGTGGGCCGTGCCTGCGCTGCGGCACGCCGATCCGGCGCGACCACTTCATGAACCGCTCGTCGTTCTACTGCCCGCGCTGCCAGCGGCGGCCGCGGCCCCGACCGGTCAGCTGATCCGCCGGGCGATCGCGGCGGCGAGCCGGCCGGCCGCGCCGTCGGCGTCGCCGAGGAACAGCCGCGGCTCGGTCAGCTCGAGCTCCATCAGCACCGGCGAGCCGTCGGCGAACCTGGCGACGTCGACGCGGGCGTAGAGCAGCTCGTCGTCGACCGTGCCGAGCACCTGCTCGGCGAGCGCGATCTCGTCGGCCGCCGGGACCGCCGGGTCGGCCTCGAACGGCGAGGTCGCTCCGGCGAGCATCGGGTGCTTGCGGACGGCGTGCGAGAGCTCGCCGTCGAAGAAGACCAGCGCCCGCTCGCCGTACTCCTCGACCGACTCGAGGTAGGGCTGGACCATCACCTCCCGGCTGGTCGTGACCCGCCGGACGAGGTCGGTGGCGGCGTCGACGGTCGCCGCGGTCACCTTCATGGCGTCGCGCGCGCCCGCCGAGACGGTCGGCTTCACCACGGCGACGTCCCAGCCGCGCCGCTCCAGCAGCTCGGCCAGGTCGAACTCCGCTGCGACAGCGATCCACTCGGTCGGCACGATCGGTACGCCGGCCGCCGCGAGCTCGCCGAGGTAGCGCTTGTCGGTGTTGCGCCGGATGACCTGCGGGCTGTTCCACATCGGGGTGCTTGCGCCGACGCGGTCGGCCCAGGTGACGAACTCGTCGCGCCGGTCGAAGTAGTCCCACGTCGTGCGGACGACAACGGCGTCGGCCGACCAGTCGACGTCCGGATCGGTCCAGACGCCCGGCTCAGCGGCGATCCCGAGCGCCGCGAGCGCCGGGACGACGAGCTCCTCGTCGGCGACGAGGTCCGGCCACTCGGCGCAGGTCGCTATCAGCACTCGCGATGTCATGGTCGGCGGCTCCCCAGGTCGGACGTACGGGTGCCGACATCATCGCCGGTCTCAGAACACCGCGACGTGCTCCGCCGCGAAGCCGTGCTCGGTCTGCGTCACGTGCCAGACGCGGACGTCCTTGCCGACGTCGTCCTTCTCGTGGAACCGCACGTGGTCGCCGGTGCGGTCACCCTCCCCCCACACCCGGTACGCCGTCGCGCCGAGCGTGATCGTGAACGCGGCCGTCCCGACGAACTGGTCCAGCGACTCCGGAGCCGCATCCGCCACCGCCGTGACCGGATACGCGACGCCCGAGGCGACCGCTTGCGTCGTGCCCGTCATGGCGGAGCTCCTTGTCGTAGCGGCGGGTGTGCCGGTGGCCGCGCCCTGCTCGCGCGCCCTCACTCCGTAAACACCTTGACCGCTGACGCGTGACGCGGCGAGCCGAAAGATGCGGTACGCCCACCGTGCTCCGGTCGCGCCTGCTGCGGTGATGGATGGGCGGGACCCTGGGTGACTTCGCGCCGCTCAGGAGCGGCCGCAACTCACCCAGCGTGCCGCCCAACCCCCGTACAGCTGGCCC
>DASQMY010000162.1:0-2076 GCA_035645255.1 Mycobacteriales bacterium | reverse complement strand
CAGCACATCGGCGCCTACCAGGTGCACGCCAAGCACGGTGAGGTCGACCGGCTGATCACCTTCATCGACACCCCGGGTCACGAGGCGTTCACCGCCATGCGCGCCCGCGGTGCCAAGGTGACCGACATCGCGGTGCTGGTCGTCGCGGCGGACGACGGCGTCAAGCCGCAGACCATCGAGGCGCTCAACCACGCGCAGGCGGCCGACGTGCCGATCGTCGTCGCGGTCAACAAGATCGACAAGGAAGGCGCCAACCCCGACAAGGTGCGCCAGCAGCTCACCGAGTACGGCCTGGTGGCCGAGGAGTACGGCGGCGAGACGATGTTCGTCGACGTCTCGGCCAAGGCGGGCCAGAACATCGACGGGCTGCTCGAGGCGATCCTGCTGACGGCCGACGCCGCGCTCGACCTGCGCGCCAACCCCGACGCCCCGGCGCAGGGCGTGTCGATCGAGGCGCACCTGGACAAGGGCCGCGGACCCGTCGCGACCGTGCTGATCCAGCGCGGCACGCTGCGGGTCGGCGACTCCATCGTCGCCGGTGACGCGTTCGGCCGCGTGCGGGCCATGCTCGACGAGCACGGCGACACCGTCGCCGAGGCGGGTCCGGCGCGTCCGGTCATGGTCCTCGGCTTCACCTCGGTGCCGGGCGCGGGCGACAACTTCATCGCTGTCACCGAGGACCGGATCGCCCGGCAGATCGCCGAGCAGCGGCAGGCCCGCGAGCGCAACGCCGACCTGGCCGCGCAGCGCGGCCGGCCGACGCTGGAGACGGTGTTCGACAAGCTCAAGGAAGGCCAGGTCACCCAGCTCAACCTGATCATCAAGGGTGACGTGTCCGGCTCCGTCGAGGCGGTCGAGGACGCACTGCTCAAGCTGGACGTCGGCGAGGAGGTCGGCCTGCGGATCATCCACCGCGGCGTCGGCGCGATCACCGAGAACGACGTCACGCTGGCATCGGCGTCCGACGCGGTCATCCTGGGCTTCAACGTCCGGACCGAGGGCAAGTCGCGGGAGCTGGCGGAGCGCGAGCACGTCGACGTCCGCTACTACTCGGTGATCTACGCCGCGATCGAGGACATCGAGGCGGCCCTCACCGGCATGCTGAAGCCGATCTACGAGGAGGCGCAGCTCGGCACCGCCGAGGTCCGCGAGGTCTTCAAGGTGCCGAAGATCGGCAACGTCGCCGGCTGCATCGTCCGCTCCGGCACGATCGTCCGTAACTCGAAGGCCAGGCTGGTCCGCGACGGCGTCGTCGTGGCCGACAACCTCACCGTCGACTCGCTGAGGCGGTTCAAGGACGACGCACGTGAGGTGGCCGAGGGCTACGAGTGCGGCATCGGCCTCGGGTCCTTCAACGACATCAAGGTCGAGGACGTGATCGAGACGTTCGAGATGCGCGAGAAGCCGCGTACCTGAGCGTCGCAAGACGCCGGACGTGGCCGCCGGGAGCCGTCCCCGGCGGGCCGCGTTTGGCGGAGCGGCCGGCGTACGGCACCGTTGCGTTGTGTACACCGGATCGCTGGCAGTGGACCTGATGCTCGGCGACGTCCACTCGCTGAAGGAGAAGCGGTCGGTCGTCCGGCCGATCGTGGCGGAGCTGCGGCGCAAGTTGGAGGTGGCGGCGGCCGAGGCAGGTGATCAGGACCTGCACCGGCGGGCGCTGGTCGGGGTTGCGGTCGTGGCGGGGGACGCCGCGCAGTGCAAACGGGTGCTCGACACGGCGCTGCGCCTGGTCGAGGACCACCCGGAGATCCAGGTGCTGTCCAGCCGGCAGCGCTTCTACTCCCTGGAGGACGAGTGACCGACCTCGGCCGGGCACGCCGGTTGGCGGACCGCATCAAGGTCGTCGTCGCCGAGACGCTGGAGCGCGGGGTCAAGGACCCGCGGCTCGGCTTCATCACGGTCACCGACGCCCGGGTGACGCCCGACCTGCGCGAGGCCAAGGTCTACTACACGGTGTACGGCGACGACGCCGCCCGCGCCGACACGGCGGCGGCGCTGGAGAGCGCCAGGGGAGTCGTCCGGGCCGAGATCGGCCGGCAGTGCCGGGTGCGGCACGTGCCGAGCCTGGAGTTC
>DASQMY010000161.1:0-1761 GCA_035645255.1 Mycobacteriales bacterium | reverse complement strand
GCGCTGCTGATCGGGTACCTGCCGACGATCTACGGCGCGTTCACCCGCCGCGAGCTGTTCATCGCCAAGCTCGAGGTGCGGGCCGGCTCGCCCCCGACCGGCGTCGAGCTGCTGTCGCGCGCATGGCGGATCGGCCGGCTCTACCGGCTCGCCGACCTCTGGGTGCAGACGGAGTCGTGGTTCTCCGACATCGAGGAGAGCCACACCTCCAACCCAGCCGTGTCGTTCTTCCGATCGCCGCAGCCCGACCACTCGTGGGTCACCGGCGCCGGCGCGGTCCTCGACGCCGCCTCCCTGCTGGAGTCCTCGGTCGTCGATGAGGGCGGCCTCGAGTCGCGGCTCGCGATCCGCTCCGGCTACATCGCGCTGCGGCGGATCGCGCTGTTCTTCGGCGCCCCGGTTCCGGTCGATCCGCAGTACGGAGACCCGATCTCGATCACCCGCGCGGAGTACGACGACGCGCTGCGCTCGCTCGAGGCGGCCGGCGTACCGATCGTCGCCGACCGCGACCAGGCGTGGCGGGACTTCGCCGGCTGGCGGGTCAACTACGACATGGCACTGGTCTCGCTCGCCGGGATGACCGGCGCGCCGTACGCCCCCTGGTCGTCGGACCGGGCGAACTTCGGCTCACGCAAGGGTTTCCTCGGTCGCAACGCGCGCCGCGACCGGCGCGCCGCGGCGGCCCGGCAGCGCGACAAGGAGCGGCTCGGGAGCGTCTGACGCCGGCGACGCGTGCCAGCTCTTCGGCCTTCGCTCCCGGTCGCGGCTCACCGCGCGAGCAGCGCGTCCAGCCACGAGAACATGGCCGGATCCGGGTCCTCCTCGAGCCGGCGCAGGGTGGACGGTCCGCCGGCCGCCTCGGACCGGACGACCGTGTAGCCCAGAGCGCGGCGGAAGGCCGCGGAGCCGAGGGTGACGTAGACGGCCAGGCCGTCGTCGCCTGGCCGGTCCGCCGACGTACCGAGTCGCATCTCGGCCATGAACACCAGACCGGCCGGGTCGTGCGGCGCGACCGACGGGCGGATCTCGCCGACGAGCTGCGGACCGCGCTCGGCGAGGTTGCCGCGCAGGCCGTCGAGCCGGATGGCGACCTCGTCCGCGGCGGCCTCGCGGGGGAGCACGATCAGCGTCGGCGGGACGGCACCGGTCTCCATCAGCACGAGCTCGGCCTCACGGGCCCAGCGCAGGCAGAGCTGGTCGAACAGTGACGAGTGCGACGGCGTGGTCATCTGCCGATCCTGCCCCACCACGCGCAGCGGCGTAGCGTCCGGCCTGCTGGGCATGAGCGACGGAGCGCGCGTCGGCTCCTCGGCCTTGCCCGCTCGCCGCACCTGCCTGCCCACGACCATGCTGAGGACGGACGCCGTGCCGGAGCCGCTCGACCCGTTGATCGACGCGCTGCTCGCCGACGAGTTCGCGGCGGCGCCGACGCTGGCCAGTGCGCTGGGCGCTGACGGCTACGACGACCTGCTGCCGGACCTCACCGGGTCGGCGATCCGCGCGCGCGAGGCCAGGGACGACCAGTGGGCGGCGCGGTTCTCGGCGCTGCCGGACGACGCGCTGTCGCCGGACGAGCGGATCGACCGCGACCTCGTGCTGTCGACGCTGCGCGGCCGGCGGGCGATGCGCGACTGGGCGGTCTGGCGGCGCAACCCGGACACCTACCTCAATCCTGGCCTCAGTGGCGTGTTCTACCTGTTCCTGCACCGGACAAGGCCGGAGGCCGAGCTGGCGGAGGCGGCCGCGGCCCGACTGCGCGGC
>DASQMY010000160.1:0-5510 GCA_035645255.1 Mycobacteriales bacterium | reverse complement strand
CCGGACGCCCGCATCGCGGCGAGCACCGAGTCGACCTGGGCGCAGTGCACCCACAGCAGCAGGTCGGGGTCCGACGCGCGGTACGGCGTACCGGACTCCTCCTCGACACCGACCACCTTGCGGTGGATGCCGCGGACCAGCGCGCCCATCCGGCGGGCCTCCTCGGTCGTGCCGAACGTCGTCACCCCGATGTACTCGCCGGTGCGCGCCAGCCGGCCCCACGGGTCCTCGCGGAACGTCGAGTGCTGCGCCACGCCGGCCATGGCGAGCGGGTGGATCGCCTGCATCAGCAGCGCGCGCAGCCCGGCGAACGCCATCGCCGGGTCGGCGTGCAGCCGCCACGTCACGCTGTGCGGCCCGAACAGCCCGTGGTCGACCGCTTGGCGACTCGGCTGGGTGGCTGGCATGCCACCAGCGTCGCACGGCGGCCGGGCGGGGCGCACCTCGGAAGTGGACGTGTTCAGATCGCCGACGCCGTGAGACGTCGGCGCCGCACGCCCGCGATTCGGTACGACGCGTGGCACCGGCGATGATGAGGCGACAGTCACTCGCCGCCCTTGAGGAGGACACCCGCGTGTCGATCGTCGTCATCAACTCACTGACCGTGCCCGCCGAGATGCGCGAGACGCTCGAGCAGCGCTTCGCGGGCCGGGCCGGCCAGGTCTCCGGCTCCGACGGCTTCGAGTGGTTCGAGCTGCTCCGGCCGCTGGAGGGGACGGACAGCTACCTCGTCTACACCCGCTGGCGCAGCGCGGAGGACTTCCAGGCGTGGATGGCGTCGCAGTCGTTCGCGCAGGGGCACGCGCAGGCGTCCGGTGACCGCCCGGCGGGCCAGGGCCCGGCCGCCTCCGCCAACCAGGTGTGGCAGTTCGAGGTGCTCCAGTCCGAGGGCCCCAAGGCCTGACGGTGCGCGCGGCTGCACGCATCGGCGTACCGAGCCTGGGTATGCCGGGGTGCAACACCCGGGCGAACGAGAGGCAGCTACCTGTGGTGACGACCGAGGGCCGCGGCATCCAGGGCGACAACGACCGCGACAACGCGACCCGCGAGCTGGTCAAGATCACCCAGGGCGGCACCGACGCGCGCGGTTTCGCCGGCGTGATCGGCACGCTGGCGTCGTCGGCGAAGTCGGCCGGCACGGTGGCGGTCACCAGCGGCCGCTGGCTCGTCGACCTTGCTATCGACCTGGCCGGCCAGCTGCCGGTGCGCACGCTGGAGGAGCTGCAGGCAGAGCACCCCGGCATGTCGCGCGACGAGCTGGCCGAGGAGCTCACCCGGGACGCCGCGAAGACGACCGGCGCCATCGGCGCCGTGGCCGGCGGTCTCGCGGCGGCGTCGTGGTTCGCGCCGCCGACCTGGGTCGCGGCCCCGCTCGAGCTGATCACGGAGACATTGGCGGTCGCGGCCGTCGAGATGCGCCTGATCGGCGAGCTGCACTCGGCGTACGGGCGGCCGTTGCTGCTCACCGGGCCGGAGCGGGCGGCCGCACTGGCCCACGCGTGGGCGCGCGGCGCGGCCGTGGAGCCGGAGCACCTGACGCAGAGCCCGACCACCGCCGACCTGCTGACCGCCGGGGCCAAGCGGCAGCTCAGCCGCGGCCTCCGTCGCCGACTCGCCAGGCGGGCCGGCCGCAACGCCGCCTCGCTGCTGCCGTTCATGGTGGGGGCGGCGGCCGGTGCGAAGCTCAACCACGGCGCGACGTCCAAGCTCGGCGACGCCGTACGGCACGACCTGTCGCGCTAGCTGCGCGCAGCGACCGGCCGCAGCGCGACATCCACCAGCCCGCCGCGTTCGACGCGGGCGGTCAGGTAGGTGCACACCGGCTGGCGCCGCCGATCCGTCGGCGAGCCCGGGTTGAGCAGCCGCATCCCGCGGGGCGTCACCGTGTCCCACGGGATGTGCGAGTGGCCGAAGACCAGGACGTCGACGTCGTCGTACGCCGCGTCCATCCGCTGCTCACGGCCGAGCCGGCCGCCGGTCTCGTGCACCACCGCGATGCGCAGGCCGTCGACCTCCAGCCGGCCGACCTCGGGCAGCCGCTCGCGCAGCGCCGGCCCGTCGTTGTTGCCCCAGCAGCCGACGACTCGAGCGCCGCTGGCCTCGAGCGCGTCGAGCAGCGCGACGTCGACCCAGTCGCCGGCGTGGATGACGACGTCCGCGCGGACGACCTCGTCCCACACCTGAGCGGGCAGGTCGCGGGCGCGCCGCGGGACGTGCGTGTCGGCGAGGAGCAGCAGTCGCATGCGCGGATCTCTACCCCGCCGGAGCGGCTGCTACGGCGGTCAGATCGTCGCGACGACGTGGGCGACCGGCACGCCGGGGACGAACATGTCGGTCACGCCGTCGACGCGGCTGCACGTGACGCACCGGGTCCCGACGACTGCCCACGTGACGACCGGCTGGTCGGCCTCGACGGCCGGCGCGGTGTGCAGGCCGGCGGCCACCTCGAACATCGACTGGCCGCAGGTGGGGCACATGTGCGTGTGCCCGCCGGTCGGCCAGTGCGCCTCGGAGTCGAGCAGGTAGTGCAGCTGGCCGCAGGCCAGGCAGCGCCGGCGGGCGGTGCCGGCGGCGGCGTCCGCCTCGACGTAGAACCAGGTGGGCTTGTCGTCGGCGTGGTCGGAGTTCTGGCAGGTCGCGAGCGCGGTCACCTCGACGGACGGGCAGCCCTGGAGGGTGCTCAGCCACTGCAGCAGGTCGTCGGAGTCCTCACCGGTGCGGTGATCGGCAAGTCGCTGGAGTGTCACGTGGGCCGCCTCGTCCTGCAGTGGTCGTCGTCACCTGCACGTTCGGCGTCGCGGGGACCGCGCTTGAGGCGAACGGCGGACCGCTGGCCGGCCGGCTGCGCGTCAGGCGGTGGCGGGGGAGCTGTCCGCGCCGGCGGCGGAGCCGGCCGCCTCGCCGGCGCCGCCTCGACCACGACCTCCGCGGCGGCGGCGCCGCGGCTTGGCCGCTTCGTCACCGGTGCCGCCGTCACCGGCGCCGACGGCTGCCACGGCCGCCTCGCCCGGCGCGCCGGCCTGGGCGGAGCCGCCGTCGGCCACGACACCGCCGCGCGTACGGCGACGCGCCCGCTTGGGCCCGGCCGGCCGGCTCTCGGTCGCCGCCTCGCCGCTGCCGCCCGCCGTACCGGAGGACCGGCTGCTGTCCCGGCCGCCGTCCCGGCCGCGGTCCCGGCCGCCTGACCTCGCGCCGCCGGGCTTGTCACCGCGCGGGCGACGCGCGGCCGGGCCGCCGATGTCCTCGAGCACCTCGGCCTCCAGGCCGGCGCGCGTCTGCTGCGCGACCGGCAGGCGACCGGTCGTCCCCTTCGGGATGTCGAGCGCCTCGAAGAACGCGACCGACGACGAGTAGGTCTCCGGCGGGTCGGGGAACGGCAGCGCGAGCGCCGCGTTGATGACGTTCCACCGGGTCAGGTCCTCCCAGTCGACGAACGTGACCGCGACGCCCGACTCGCCGGCCCTGCCGGTGCGCCCGATCCGGTGCAGGTAGGTCTTCTCGTCGTCGGGACAGTGCAGGTTGACGACGTGGGTGACGTCCTTGATGTCGATGCCGCGAGCCGCGACGTCGGTGGCGACCAGGACGTCGATCTTGCCGGCGCGGAAGGCCCGGAGCACCCGCTCGCGCACGCCCTGCGGCAGGTCGCCGTGGATCGGCGAGGCGGCGAACCCGCGGTCGGCGAGGTCGGCGGCCAGCGTGTCGCACTGCCGCTTGGTGCGGCAGAAGATGATCGTGAGGCCGCGGCCCTCGGCCTGCAGCAGCCGGGCGATCATCTCCGGCTTGTCGAGCGAGTGCGCCCGGAAGATGTGCTGCGCGGTGGTCGGGACGGTGTGGCCCTCGTCCGGCTCCTCGGCGCGGATCTGCACCGGCTGCTTCAGGAAGTTGCGGGACAGCGTGACGACCGGCCCCGGCATCGTCGCGCTGAACAGCATGGTCTGCCGGCCCTCGGCCGGCGTCAGTGACATCAGCTTCTCGACGTCCGGCAGGAAGCCGAGGTCGAGCATCTCGTCGGCCTCGTCGAGCACCAGGCACTGCACGCCGCCGAGGTCGAGGTGACCCTGCCGCGCCAGGTCGAGCAGCCGGCCCGGTGTGCCGACGACGACCTCGACGCCGCGGCGCAGCGCCTCCACCTGCGGCTCGTAGGAGCGGCCGCCGTACACGGCGGTGACTGTCGCGTCGAGCGCCTTGGCGGTGCGCTCGAGGTCGCCGGTGACCTGAATGCACAGCTCGCGGGTCGGGACGACGACGAGCGCCTGCGGGCGGCCGTTGGGCGCGGTCAGCCGCTGCAGCAGGGGGATGCCGAAGCCGAGCGTCTTGCCGGTGCCGGTGCGGGCCTGCCCGATCAGGTCGGCGCCGCTGAGCGCGATCGGCAGTGTCAGCGACTGGATCGGGAACGGCTCGGTGACGCCCATGGCGTCGAGTGCGGACAGGATGTCGGGGCGGACGTTGAAAGCAGCGAAGCCGGACAGGGGGACACCTCTCGACGGTCGCCGTACCTGGCGCGTCAGCGTCTCGCTAGGGGAGGCGACGCGTGGTCCGGACGAGGTGGAGCGACCGTCTCTCGGGGCCGCCCCGACGCCGGCGCTCATCGCAGGCGTCTTGACTGGTGCCGAGTCTACCCGCCGGGTACGCCGATCGGGGCGCAGGCGGGTAGCCTCGGCGCCGACCGGGGCGGAGCTCGTGAAGGGACAGTGCGTGCTGGAAGTGGACCAGGCGGCGGTCGTCGACCTGCTCGGGGCCCTGGCGTACGGCGAGCTGACGGCGTTCGAGCGGCTGGCGCTGGACTCCCGGTTCGCGCCGACCCTGGGCGACAAGGCGCAGCTGGCCGGCATGGCCGCCGCCGAGTTCGGGCACTTCCGGTGCCTCATCGACTACCTCACCGACGTCGTCGGGGTCGACGCGGAGGCCGCGATGGCGCCGTTCGTCGTACCGCTGGACGAGTTCCACGAGTCGACCGCGCCGAGCGACTGGCTCGAGGGCCTGGTCAAGGCCTACGTCGGTGACAGCATCGCCGCCGACTTCTACCGCGAGATCTCCCGCTACCTCGACCCCCGCACCCGCGACCTCGTCCTCGAGGTGCTGGAGGACACCGGGCACTCGGCGTTCGCCGTCGACCGGGTGCGCGCCGCGATCACCGCCGACCGCAAGCTCGCCGGCCGGCTCGCGCTGTGGGGTCGCCGGCTGGTCGGCGAGGCGCTGTCGCAGGCGCAGCGGGTCGCCGCGGAGCGCGACGCGCTGATCCGGCTGGTCGCGGGTTCCGGTGACCTCAGCGAGTTCAGCCGGATGCTCGGCCGGCTCACCGAGCGGCACACCGAGCGGATGACGTCGCTCGGTCTTTCCGCGTAGCGGCGTTCGTTCGGTAGCATCCGTCGCGCTCGGCCGCGCCCTCTACGCGCGGTCCGGCGGGACGACTCGGGCCACTGGTGCCCGCTCGCGGGAAGGACACCGGATGGGTCGCGCGTACGACGCGTGGGGCAGGATCAAGACCGCCTGGATCGACCACGACTCGG
>DASQMY010000159.1:0-3163 GCA_035645255.1 Mycobacteriales bacterium | reverse complement strand
GGCGAGCTGGTCTCGCCGGCACTCACCTACGGCCATGACGGCGGCCGGTGCTCGGTGACCGGCGGCCATGCCTACACCGGGACGGTGAAGGCCCTGCGCGGCACCTACGTGTACGGCGACTACTGCAGCGGCGAGATCTGGGCGGCGCCGGTCACCGGCGCGGCGCTCGGCGAGCCGCGGAAGCTCGGCATCTCCGCGGCCAGCCTGTCGTCGTTCGGGGTCGACTCCGCCGGCGAGCTCTACGTGCTGTCGCGGGAGGGTGAGGTCTTCCGCGTCACGGTGTGACGAACTGGGGCGCTCAGCGGCGGCTGCGGCGGAGGTCGTGCTCGTGCACGAGCGCGGTCGCGTAGCTGTGCGGGAGCTCGTGCTCGACCTTGAGCCAGCTCACCCGGTCCTCGAACCGGAGGAGCGTCGGTCCTTCGTCCAGTGCTGCGAACCAGGCGGGGAGCTGGCGCCCGGTCACCTCGGGGATCCGCTGGAGCATCGTGTTGTGGATCTCCGATGAGTGATGCAGCGACATGGGCGTCTCCTCCTGCGAGTCCGGCCAGGCGTCGGTCAGCGCTTCATGCAGCCAGCGTGCCTCACGACGACCGGCCCCGACAAGACCCGCCGGCATCGGACCGCTACGGCGCGTACTGCGCGGGCAGCGCTCCCCAGAACACCAGCTTGGCGCGCGCCTTGGGCAGGTGCTCGAGCTGGCGGGCGAGCAGGGACGGCCGCGCGATCCGATGCGCCTGCGCCCGCACGTAGCACCGGATCGCGTTGTCGAAGGCGACCGGGTTGCCGTCGGCCTTCCTCGCCTCGAGCAGCGCACGGGCACCCTGGACGTAGACCGACCGGTAGTACGACGACTGCCGCGTCTCCCAGTACGACATCGGCTGGCCGACCCTGCGGTAGCCGTCGCTCGGGATCCAGGCGTCCAGGTAGGTGCTCGACGTGCCGCGGTGCAGCGCCTCGGCATACGTGGCGAACGCCTCGTCCAGCCACGGGTCGCGGCCCTGGTTGTTGCCGACCAGGCCGTAGAAGTACTCGTGCGCGACCTCGTGGGTCGCCGTCGCGTCCCGGTACTCGCCGCTGCCCATCATGATCCCGCCGGGGAACTCGATGCCGCCGCCGAGTCGAGGCAGCACCGCGACGCTGAGGTTGGGGTAGGGGAACGGCGAGCCGAACCGCGCGCTGTGCGCGTTGAGCGAGCGGGCGAACGTGTCGGCGACGGCGTGCACGCTGTCGGCGACGTTGGGCGGCGCCGCCACGACGAGCCTGGTCGAGCCGACCGTGCGCGTCGTCGTCCGCAGCGGTCCGACGGCGACCATGACGTCACGCACGCTCGGTGCCGTGAAGTAGTGGTCCCGTCGCCCGTCCGCGACGAGCACGCTCTTGTACTTGCTTCCGGTGGCCAGCACGACGTCGGACGTCCTCGCGCGGACGATCAGGGTGCGCAGAAGGAACGCCTCGCTCGTCGTCCGCTCGCCCCACAGCGTGCCCGCCGGCTCGGTCGCCCAGCCAACGCCCTGCTCCCACGCCAGCATCGGGTGCCCAGAACCCCACCACGCGGTCGTGCCGTCGTTGCCGAGGCGCTCGGCGCCGCGCGACGGCAGCCGGGTGGTGAAGGCCATCGAGATCCGGATGTGCTCACCTGCCCGCAGCGTCCGCGGGAGGGTCAGGCTGGTGATCGTCGACCGCGTGTCCGCCGGGTAGTAGGTCCTGCTGACCGCACCGCTGATGGTGATCTTGGAGATCCTGCCCCATCCACCGGCCGCCTTGTAGTCGGGCATGTTGGCCCACTGCCGCAACACGACGTGGCTGGTCGCGAGGTCCGGTGCGAACGAGATGTGCTGCTTCCCGTAGACGGTCGTCTTGCCCGGTGACACGTGGAAGCGCACGTCGACGACCGGGCGCCCGACGCGCGGCGCCAGCCGGCTCGCGGGGCAGGCGTGGCTCGCCTGAGCGGGCACCGCAGTCGTCGTCGAGGACACCACCGCGGCTGGGAGGGCCAGCACGAAGGCCAGCGTCAGCCTGGAGACGGTGTGCGCGCGGGTGGCCGGCGCCGTGCGGGCGGGCAGTCGCATCGGGAACCTCCGGTGGCGAGACCGGCCTCCAGTGTCGAGTCCTGGTGCGACACAAGGGCTCGTTCGTCCACAGTAACCTCGGTCGGTGGCCGCGTCCGCTGTACCGCTGACCGGGTCGACGGACGAGCTGGCCGTCGAGTCGCGGCGGCTCGTGGCCGGCAGCCGCCGGTGGCCGCCATCGGTGTGGCGGCGGTCGGTCGGCGGCGCTTCGGTCGCCGACCTGATGTACGACCTGGCGGTCGCGCTCACCGCAGCCGCCCAGCTGCTGGAGGCCGGTCCGGGCGCGGCGGCTCCGCCGGCGCCGCGGGTGCCGGCCAGGCCGCCGTACCCGGGTGCGCTGAGCGACCAGGTCGCGGTGACCGCACACGACCTGGTCACCGCGCTGCGGGCCGCCCGCCCAGGCCAGCGGTACGCCGGCCGTGCGGTCGAGGAGGTGGCCGCCGAGGCGCTCGCGGGGGTGCGTCTCGTGAGGCGAGTCGCTAGCTGAGGCGCTCGAGCACCATCGCCATGCCCTGCCCGCCGCCGACGCACATCGTCTCCAGGCCGAGCGTCTTGTCGTGGGTCTGCAGGCCGTTGAGCAGCGTCCCGGTGATCCGCGCGCCCGTCATCCCGAAGGGGTGCCCGACGGCGATGGCGCCACCGTTGACGTTGAGCCGGTCGAGGTCGATGCCGAGGTCCTGGTACGACGGGATCACCTGCGCCGCGAACGCCTCGTTGATCTCCACCAGGTCGATGTCGCCGACCGTCAGCCCGGCATGAGCCAGCGCGCGGCGGCTCGACTCGACCGGACCGAGGCCCATGATCTCCGGACTGAGCGCGCTGACGCCGGTGCTGACGATCCGGGCCAGCGGGGTGACGCCCAGCTCGCGAGCCCTGGTGTCGCTCATGATGACGACCGCCGCTGCGCCGTCGTTCAGCGGGCAGCAGTTGCCGGCGGTGATCGTGCCGTCGGGGCGGAAGACCGGCTTGAGCCCGGCGACGCCCTCCATCGTGACGCCCGGCCGCGGGCCGTCGTCGGTCGACACCACCGTGCCGTCGGGCGTCGTCACCGGCACGATCTCGCGCTCGAAGAAGCCGTTGGCGATGGCCTTCTC
>DASQMY010000158.1:0-6178 GCA_035645255.1 Mycobacteriales bacterium | reverse complement strand
CGACCCGCGTCGTGACGAGCTCGTCCGGCGTACCGAACGGCAGCCCGTCGGCGGACTCGATGCCGTCGAAGAAGCTGCCGCCGGCCGCCTTCATGTACTCGAAGCCCGCCTGCAGGACGCTCTTGGGCACCGCGGTGTAGTACAGCTTCTGCGGCTGCCAGGGCGCGCCGGCGTCGGGATAGCGGGCCGGGTCGCCGGCCGCTTCGAACGCGCCGACCGCGACGCGGTGTGCCTGGATGTGGTCGGGGTGGCCGTAGCCGCCGTTGTCGTCGTAGGTGACGACGACCTGCGGCCGGGTCTCCCGCACCACTCTGACCAGCTCGCCGACCGCCTCGTCCAGGTCGGCCTGCCAGAAGCACGCCGGGTTGTCGTTGGTCGGCTCGCCCATCATCCCGGAGTCGCGCCAGCGGCCTTCGCCGCCGAGAAAGCGGTGGTCGGAGACACCGAGCGCCCGGCACGCCGCGTCGAGCTCCTTCACCCGCTCCTCGCCGAGCCGGTCGTCCTTGCCGGCGGCCAGGTGGGCCAGGTCGTCGACGACGATCTCGCCCTCCTCACCGAGCGTGCAGGTGACGAGGATGACGCGGGCGCCGTCGGCGGCGTACTTCGCCATCGTGGCGCCGGTCCCGATCGACTCGTCGTCGGGGTGGGCGTGCACGAGCAGCATGCTCCGGTCGGTCACAGCGTTTCCTCCAGGCGCAGCGGGGTCTTCACCAAACCCTAAGTGCTGCGCGCAGCCGGGTTGTTCCGCCTCAGCCGAAGCTGTGCGTCTCGCCGCGGCTCAGGTGCACGACCTCCGTCGTGGGCAGGCCGATGCGCTCGACCGCGGCGCGGAAGTCCGACAGCGGGCTCTTGAACACCGGGTAGTCGTCGTAGTGGATCGCCGCCGCCTGCGCCGGCGCAAGCAGCCTGGCCAGCTTGGCGCCGTGCTCGCCGGTCATCGTGACGGTCATCCCGAGGATCCGGGTGCCGCCGAGGTGCAGCAGTGCCAGGTCGATGTCCGGGTAGCGGGTGGCGATCTGCCGTAGGTCCAGGTGGGGCATCGTGTCGCCGGTGATGTAGACCCGGCGGGACACCACGCCGGGGCTCGACTCCAGCTCGATCATGCTGCCCATCACCGGCGGCAGCGCGGCCTTGAGCACCGGGTTGGTCGAGTGGACGCCCGGCATCGACGTGATGCGCAGCGTCGCGTCGCCTCCCTTGGTCACCGCCTGCGTCTCCCACGTGCGCAGCCCGAACGTCGTGAACCCGTCCTTGCGCAGCTCGCGCGCGCCGTGCCGCGTCGTGACCACCGGGGGCGCCTTGGGCAGCTCGGCGCGGGCGATCCGGTCCATGTGGTCGTCGTGCAGGTGGGACAGCACCACGACGTCGTACGCCGGGAGCTCGGCGATCTCGATCGCCGGGTTGGTCGTCCGCTTGGACCACAGGCCCTTGCCGAGGTAGGCGCGGTCGCCGGCGTGCAGGAAGTTGGGGTCGGTCAGCACGGTGAACGCCCCGAGGCGCAGCAGCACCGTCGCCGTACCGATGAAGGTCACCGAGGCGGTGTCGGCCGCGCTCGCCTTCGGGTCGGCGGGCAGCGTCAGGTGGGAGACCGGCGGGGTCAGGTCCGAGTCAGCGGTCATGGCGCTCTCGCTTCCCGCCCGGTGGCGCGCTACACGTCACCTCTTCGCATGCATCGAGACGGCGTAGTCGCCGCCGGCGTAGGGCGCCCGGTCCCAGGTCGACCAGCGCTCGACCAGCTCGAGACCCGCTGCGCTCGCGTGCCGGTCGTAGGTCTCGAGGTCCAGCCGGAGCTGGAACCCGGCGACGACCAGCCCACCCGGTACGACGTGCTGCGCGACGCGTTGCAGGACCGCGGCCTCCGTCCCCGGCGCGACGAAGATCATCACGTTGCCGGCGAGCACCGCCACGTCGAACGGCCGGCCGGGGAGCGCGAGCGTCGCGACGTCGGCCTCGTGCCAGTCGATGTGCGGCGCCGCACGTCTCGCCTCGGCGAGCATCGACGGGTCGAGGTCGGTGCCGACGACGTCGTAGCCGCGCCGGTCCAGCTCGATCGCTACGCGGCCCGTGCCGCAGCCGGCGTCGAGGACGCGCGCCCCGGGCGACGCGATGTGGGCGACGAGCGCAGCCTCGCCGTGAATGTCCATGCCGGACGCCGCGAGCTCGCGGAACCGCTCGGCGTACGCCGGCCCGCGCTCGCCGCCGGTCTCGCCCAGCCACCTGTTGTCGCTCACCGTGCGAAGTCTGCCGCCCGGCGGCCGTGCCGCCCAAGCGGGCGGAGATCAACGCCGGGCGTCGACCCTGCGCAGCAGCGCGCCGTACGCCGCGAGCAGCAGACCACCCGCGACGGCGTGCTCCAGCAGGTGGAAGCGGGTGTCGATCTCGAGGTACCCGCCGGTCGTCGCGCAGAGCGGCGCGCCGCGCACCGTCGCGGTGGAGTCGACCAGGCCGGAGGCGCACGGGTCGACCGCGTGCGTGAAGAAGAAGTACCCGAACGCGACGGCGAGCGGCCCGACCAGGACAAGCAGCGCACGCGCCGGCCGCGTTCGTGACAGGAAAGCGGACGGGACGCCGAGCAGTACGGCGATGGCGAGCAGCGCGAGCTGCGGCAGACCGGCGAGGCCGCCCGGACCGTCACCGAAGCGGGACAGCGCGCCGCCTGCGATGGCGGCGTACGCGCCGGCGATCAGACACCCGGCGAGGACGACGCCCATCACGGCGACAGTGCGGTGGGGCAGCCGCTGCCCTGCCGAGCGGGCGGCCGGCTGGTGGGATCTGCGAAGCAGCGTGGTTGAAGTCATGCACGTGCTGTCGCAGCGGCTGCGGGGATCGGTTCACCGGGCCGCTGCGTACGCCGCCGCCGCTTTGTTGTCGGAGCGCGTTGGTTGGATCGGCGCATGACTCTCTCCGTGGCACAAGTGACGTTCGACTGCGACAACCCGCGCGAGCTGGCGGACTGGTGGGCGCAGGCGATCGGTTCGTCGATGACCAACGACTGGGGCGAGTTCGTGACCGTCGACGGCGCACCGGTCGGGCTCCGTGGGCTCGGGTTCGGCAGGGTCCCCGAGGGCAAGGTGGCCAAGAACCGCGCCCACATCGACTTCCACGCCGACGACCGGGCGAGCGAGGTCAGCCGGCTGGTCGGGCTGGGCGCGACCAAGGTCGCCGAGCACGAGGTGCCCGGCCTGCAGTGGACAGTGCTGCTCGACCCGGCCGGCAACGAGTTCTGCGTCTCCGGCTAGCGCCGTCCGGCGGGTTCGTTCCGGCGCCGACGGACAGTCTGCTGTGGTGCTGTCCCAGGGCTGGGCGTGGTGGGCCGCGCTGGCGGCGGCCGGCGCGGCGTGCACCGTGGTGGTCATGGCGTACGGCGAGCTGTCGGCGCCGGCGCTCGCCGCCGTTGCGCTGACCGGGGCGGCGCTGGCCGTGGCCGGGCTCACCTGGCGAGCCGGCCGGGCTGCTGCCCCCGTCGGGTGGCGCGGGATCCCGTGGCTCGGCTGGCTGGCGGCTGCGATCGCGTGGGAGGCGCTGACGCTGCTCGACGAAGACCTGTGGACGCTCAGCGACCTGCTCGACCCGGTGCTCGCCCACCCCGCAGCGCGCGGAGCGGCGACGCTCGGCTGGCTGGCCACCGGCGCCTGGCTCGTGACCCGGCCGGGACAACCGGACGGCGAGCAGTGAGCGGCCGCGCCGTCAGCCTGCTCGGGTTCGCGGCGCTGATCGCCGCGGCCGTCGCGCTCGAGGTCGCGGGGCGACGGCGAGGGCGCGTGGCGACCGCGGGGCACGCGCTCGCCGCGGCGATGCGGACGACCGGCGGCCGCGTCGCCGTACTCAGCGGCTGGCTCTGGGTCGGCGTCCACTTCCTCGCCCGGTGAGGTCGGCCGCGTCGTCGGGCTCGAGGTTGGCGATCATCCGCGCCAGCGTCTCCATGAACGCGGCGATCTCGCGGTCGGAGAGCCCTGCCGTCGCGGCCGCGTTGACGTCCCGCGCCGCTGCAAGGAGCGGCCGTTTCAGCGCGCCGGCTCTGGTGGTCAGCAGCACCCGGGTACGCCGGCCGTCCTGCGGGTCCGACTCCCGCGTGATCAGCTCGTCGCGCTCCATCCGCTGCAGCGTGCTCGCCATCGTCGGCTGCTCGATGCGGACGAGGTCGCAGAGCTCGCGCTGCGTCAGCCCGTCATGCTCGAACAGCGCCAGCAGCTGGGCGAACTGCCCAGGCACGACGCCGAGCGGCGCGATGCGGGCGTGCAGCTGCTGCGCCAGCAGCCGGGCGAGGTGGTTGACCTCGGTCCGCATGGTGGCCGCGCTGCTGGTCGGGCGTCGGCGGACGGGTGTGGTCTCTTGCCAGGTAGTTGGCATGCGGTCAATTACTACATAGCCTGCAATGCAATGCGAGCGCCGAGTGATGCCCGGCGTGGTGTTCGCGGGCCTGCTGCCTACTCCGCCGCGAGCTTCGCCTTCGCCCGCTTCCCGCGGGTGCGCTCGCGCTCCGAAGCGTCGAGGAGCACCTTGCGGATGCGCACGGTCGCCGGCGTCACCTCGACGCACTCGTCCTCGCGGCAGAACTCGAGCGCCTGCTCCAGCGAGAGCTGCCGGTGCGGGATGAGCGGCACGAGCACGTCGGACGACGACTGCCGCATGTTGGTGAGCTTCTTCTCCTTGGTCGGGTTGACGTCCATGTCGTCCGACCGGGAGTTCTCGCCGACGATCATGCCCTCGTAGACCTCGGTGCCCGGGCCGACGAACAGCGTGCCGCGCTCCTGCAGGTTGGCGAGCGCGAAGCCGGTCGTCGGTCCGGTGCGGTCGGCGACCAGCGAGCCGGACGGCCGCGTGCGGATCTCGCCGTGCCACGGCTCGTAGCGCTCGTGGATGTGGTGCAGCAGACCGGTGCCGCGGGTCTCGGTGAGGAACTCCGTGCGGAAGCCGATGAGCCCGCGGGCCGGGACGATGTACTCCATCCGGGTCCAGCCGGTGCCGTGGTCGACCATCTGCTCGAGCCGGCCCTTGCGCAGGGCCATCAGCTGGATGATCACGCCCTGGTAGTCGCTCGGCGTGTCGATCGTCATCCGCTCCATCGGCTCGTGCGTCTTGCCGTTGACCAGCCGGGTGACGACCTGCGGCTTGCCGACGGTCAGCTCGAAGCCCTCGCGGCGCATGATCTCGACGAGGATCGCGAGCTGCAGCTCGCCGCGGCCCTGCACCTCCCAGGTGTCGGGACGCTCGGTCGGCAGCACCCGGATGGAGACGTTGCCGACCAGCTCGGTGTCGAGGCGGTTGATGACCTGGCGGGCGGTCAGCTTCTTGCCGCTGCGGCCGGCCAGCGGCGAGGTGTTGATGCCGATCGTCATCGAGATGCTCGGCTCGTCGATGGTGATGACCGGGAGCGGGCGCGGGTCGTCCGGGTCCGCGATCGTCTCGCCGATGGTGATCTCCGGGATGCCGGCGATCGCGATGATCTCGCCGGGGCCGGCGGAGTCGATGGAGACGCGCTCCAGCGCCTCGGTGCCGAGCAGCTCGGTGAGCTTGACCCGCTCGACCGAGCCGTCCTGCTTGCACCAGGCGACGGTCTGCCCCTTCTTCATGTAGCCGTTGTGGATCCGGCACAGCGCGAGCCGGCCGAGGTACGGCGACGAGTCCAGGTTGGTGACGTGTGCCTGCAGGGGTGCACCGTCGTCGTACGTGGGCGCGGGGATGGTGTTCTTGATGACCTCGAACAGCACGTCGAGGTTGGGCTCGTCCGGGCTGGTGCCGTCGGCCGGCCGGTTGAGCGACGCCTGCCCGGTCTTGGCCTGGCAGTAGACGATCGGGAACTCGATCTGGTCGGCGGTGGCGTCGAGGTCCATGAACAGCTCGTAGGTCTCGTCGACGACCTCAGCGATCCGCGCGTCCGGCCGGTCGACCTTGTTGATGATCAGGATGACCGGCATGTTGAGGGCGAGGGCCTTGCGGAGCACGAACCGCGTCTGCGGCAGCGGCCCCTCGGACGCGTCGACGAGCAGCGCCACGCCGTCGACCATCGACAGCCCGCGCTCGACCTCGCCGCCGAAGTCGGCGTGGCCGGGGGTGTCGATGATGTTGATCAGGATGTCCTTGCGACGCACCGCGGTGTTCTTCGCCAGGATCGTGATGCCCTTCTCGCGCTCGAGGTCCATCGAGTCCATCACGCGCTCGGTGACGCCGCCCTCCT
>DASQMY010000157.1:0-12592 GCA_035645255.1 Mycobacteriales bacterium | reverse complement strand
TGGTCGGTCGCCCGGTGGTCGAGCGTCGCGCCGGGCAGCTTGAGCATGGAGCCGATGTCGGCGAACAGCCGGACGCCGTTGTCGGCGAGCTCGATCTCCCCGGCGGCGGCCGTGGCCGCGAGCTCGAGGACCGCGACGAAGCCCTCACATCCCGAAGACACGACATGCACCTTGAGTCCGCCGTCCGGCAGTCCGGCTCGCGCGAGCAGCGCCCGCGCGCGGTCCGCTGCGCGGTCGGTGACGGCGACGACCTCGGTGCTCATCGATCGATTATCGCGGTCCGGCGCGTTCCGCCGCCGCGGTGATGTTGCGCGCCATGCCGCCGAAGACGATGCCGTGGAACGGCGCGACCGCCCACCAGTACGCGTGCCCAGCCAGCCCGCGCGGGTGGAAGACCGCCCGCTGCACGTACGTCGTCCTACCGTCGACCGTCGACACGCCGAGCTCGAGCCAGGCGAGCCCCGGCAGCTTCATCTCGGCGCGCAGCCGTAGGAGCTCACCGGGGCGGCGCTCCTCGACCCGCCAGAAGTCGAGCGTCTCGCCGACGTGCAGCCGGTCGGGGTGCCGCCGCCCGCGCCGCAGCCCGACACCGCCGGCCAGCCGGTCCAGCAAGCCCCGCGCGCTCCACGCCAGCGGGAACGAGTACCACCCGCGCTCGCCGCCGATGCCCTCGATCACCCGCCACACCGCGGCCGGCTCGGCCTCGACGACGCGGGCGCGCCGGTCGACGTACAGCGAGCCGCCGGACCAGTCGGGGTCGGTCGGCAGCGGGTCGCTCGGCGCACCCGGCCAGGTCGCCGACGACCACCGGGTGGCGACGTCGGCGTCCTTGACCTTCTGCAGTGCGAGCGAGACCGCATGGTCGAACGACGTCAGCCCGGCCGGCGGGTCCGCGACCAACTCCGCGATGTCGTGCTCGTCGCAGACCACCTCGGTGCGCAGCGACTCGACGAGCGGCCGCGCGATCGCGTTGGGGACCGGCGTCACGACCTGCACCCAGTGGCTGGACAGCCGCGGCGTGAGCACCGGCACCGGGACGATGACGCGCTTCGGCAGCCCGGCCGTCGCGGCGTAGCGCTGCATCATCTGCTCGTAGGTCAAGACGTCCGGCCCGCCGATGTCGAAGCGCCGGTTGACGTCGCCGGGGAGCGTCGCCGCGCCGAGCAGGTAGTGCAGCACGTCGCGCACCGCGATCGGCTGGATCCGCGTCCTGACCCACACCGGCGTGACCATCACCGGCAGCCGCTCGGTCAGGTAGCGCAGCATCTCGAACGACACCGAGCCCGAGCCGATGATGACCGCCGCCTGCAGCACCGCGGTCGGCACGCCGGACGCGAGCAGGATGTCGCCGACGTCGGCCCGGGAGCGCAGGTGCGGTGACAGCTCGGTGCCGTCCTTGCCGTCGGCGAGCCCGCCGAGGTAGACGATCCGCCGTACGCCGGCCGCCTTCGCCGCCGCCGCGAAGACCGTCGCCGCCTTCGCGTCCTTGTCCTCGAAGCCGCGGCCGGACCACATCGAGTGGATGAGGTAGTAGGCGACGTCGACGCCGTCCATCGCGCGGCGTACGGCGTCGGCGTCCGCGGCGTCGCCCGGCGCGATCTGCACCTGCTCGGCCCAAGGCAGGTCGCGCAGCCGACCAGGGTCGCGGGCGAGGCAGCGGACCGCGAAGTCGGCCGCGAGCAGCTGCGGCACCAGCCGGCCGCCGATGTAGCCGGTCGCGCCGGTCACGAGCGCTCTGGTCGGCACCCCGCCAGTCTCGTCGTAGGAGCCCGATCCCGCGCGCCGACTCGTCGGTGCTCTAGACCCCTCAAACCGCAGCTGGTGATCTGTGGTGCGGATGATCTTGCGCCGAGCATGGAGCAAGATCATCCGGACCACGGATCATCGAGCCCGCTGCGGGCGGCGCGACGAAGACCCGGTCAGGCCAAACCGCGCCGGCCGACCCGCAGGTCACGGTCGCCGCGGATCGCCTCCACCATGTCGAGCACCCGCCGGGTCGCCGCGACGTCGTGCGCGCGGAAGACCCGCGCGCCGAGCCATGCGGTGACGGCGGTCGCGGCGAGCGTGCCCTCGAGCCGGTCGTCCGGCGGCAGGTCGAGCACCTCGCCGACGAAGTCCTTGCGGGACAAGGAGACCAGCACCGGCCAGCCGGTCGCGACGAGGTCGCCGAGCCGGCGGGTCACCTCGAGCGAGTGCCGGGAGCTCTTGCCGAAGTCGTGCCCCGGGTCGATCAGCACGCCGTCGCGCGGCACTCCGGCTGCGACGGCCCGCTCGGCCAGCCCGGTCGTGACGCGGACGACGTCGGCGGTCACGTCGGCGTACGCCGCTCGGTGCGGCCGGGTGCGCGGCTGCTGCCCGCCGGCGTGCGTGCACACCAGCCCGGCGCCGTGCGCCGCCGCGACCTCCGCGAGCCGCGGGTCGGCGCCGCCCCACGCGTCGTTGACCAGGTCGCAGCCGAGGCCGCACACGACGTCGGCGACCTCGGCCCGCCAGGTGTCGACGCTGATGACCACGGCCGGGTGCCGGTCGCGCACCGCTGCGACGAGGTCCGCCGTCCGCCGCAGCTCCTCCGCCGCGTCGACCGGCTCGCCGGGAGCGGCCTTCACGCCGCCGATGTCGACGATGCCGGCGCCCTCCGCCACGACCTGGTCCACGCGGTCGAGCGCGGCGCCGAGCGGGTAGGTCGCGCCGCGGTCGAAGAACGAGTCGGGCGTCCGGTTGACGATCGCCATGACGACGAGCTCGGTCTCCCCGAACTGCTGCCGGCCGAGCCGCAGCGGCACGCAGCCCTCCCGGCGCTCGCAGTTGCGGGCGAGACTATGCGACGGCGCGGCCAGCCGGCGCCGCCGTACGCCGGACGGCCGCGCGTGGCACGATGCAGCCGCCGCGATATCCGTCCCGGAGGCCCGCCCCGTGCTCGTCGTCCTGATCCTCTGCCTGGTCGTCCTCGTGCTCGCCGGGGTCGTCGTCGCCGTGCTCCGGGGCGACGAGCCGCTGCTCCAGGACGTCGAGCGCGACCTGCCGGGCGACGGCATGCCGACCGACCGGCCGATGACCAGCGACGACGTCGACGGGCTGAAGTTCAGTGTGGCGCTCCGCGGCTACCGGATGGCAGAGGTCGACGACGCGCTCAGCCGGCTGGCGCACGAGCTCGCCGAGCGGGACGCGACCATCGGGCGCCTGCAGGCCGCCGGCGAAGCGACGCCGGTCACCGAGCAGCGGGCGCCGGACGACGCGTCGCCGGGCGGCGGGACCGAGCCGGCGATGGAGACCGGGACCGCGCCCGGCAGCGGCGGCGTCAGCAAGGCGTAGCGCCGCACCGGACAGGCAGGGGTACGGCGGACGGGCCACAATGCGGGGATGCCCGAGATCACGCTCTCCGTCGACGTCGACGCGACGCCACAGGTCGTGTGGGACGCCATGGTGGACTGGGACCGGCAGGGCGAGTGGATGGTGCTCACCAGCGTGACCGGTGGGCACGGCAGCGGTGCGACCATCGAGGCCTACACCGGCAAGGCACCGCTCGGCTTCCTCGACACGATGACGATCACCGACTGGCAGCCGCCGCGCCGGTGCGAGGTGCTGCACACCGGCCGGGTCGTCCGCGGGACGGCGGCGTTCGAGACCGAGGAGCTGCCCGGCGGCCGGACGCGCTTCCTGTGGACCGAGTGGCTCGTGCTGCCGTTCGGCCTGCTCGGCGAGGTCGCGTTCGCGCTGGTCCGTCCGGTCTTCGTCGCGGGCATCCGGGTCAGCCTGCGCCGGTTCGCCCGCTGGGCGCCGACCCGGCAGCCAACCGGCCGGCCGGCGAGCTAGCTGCCCTCGAACGTCGGCGGCTCCTTGCGCAGGAACGCCTCGACCGCGCCGCGGTGGTCCGCCGTCCGCCCGGCCTCGGCCTGCAGCTCGGCCTCGAGCGCGAGCGCGTCGGCGAGCGAGGCGGTCTGCCCGTAGACCAGCGCCCGCTTGGTCAGGGCGTACGCGCGGGTGGGTCCGGCCGCGAGCCGGGCCGCGAACGCCGTCGCCTCGGTGAGCACGTCGGTGGCCGGCACCACGCGGGTCACCAGGCCGAGCCGCTCGGCCTCGGCCGCGCTGACCGGCTCGGCGAGGGTGAGGATCTCCAGCGCCTTGGCGTAGCCGACCAGCCGCGGCAGCGTCCACGACGCGCCGGTGTCCGGCACCAGGCCGATCTTGGTGAACGCCGTGCTGAACGTCGCGTCCGCGCTCATGAACCGGAAGTCGCACGCGAACGCGAACGACGCGCCGGCACCCGCGGCCGCGCCGTTGACCGCGGCGACCGTCGGCTTCGGCATCCCGGCGAGCGCGACGGCGCACCGGTTGAACGCGGCAACGATCTCGCCGAGCTCCGGCGACGGGTTGGTGTAGAGCGGCAGCAGCTCGCGCAGGTCCTGCCCGACGCAGAAGGCGCGTCCCGAGCCGGTCAGCACGATCGCGCGTACGGCGTCGTCCTCGCCGGCCTGCTGCAGCGCCGCCTCGAGACCGGTCTTGACGCTCGCGTCGGCGGCGTTCATCGAGTCCGGCCGGTTGAGCGTGATGGTCGCGACGCCGGCGTCCACGGCGTACAGCACGGCGTCGGACATCAGGCGCTCTCCGGATCTTCGAGGGACTCGTCGGACGGGCCGTCCGCCTCGCTGCGCACCGCGAGACAGGCGTCGACGAAGCGCGCCGCCGCCGGGAGCAGCCGGCCGGCCTCGACGTCGAAGTGCGCCGCCGCCTTGGTGCCCGGGAAGTCGGGCGGCAGCAGCGCCGGTGGCAGGGCCGGGTCGCTGAACAGGAACTTGCGCCACTCGTGGACGAGCAGCGTCCTGGCCACGAACGCGCCCCGGTCGGTGCCGTCGCTGTCGGCGATGTACAGCTGCGCGTCGTCGAGGAAGTGCAGGTAGGAGCGGGCGAGGCTCTCGAGGTCCCATGCCCGGCTGATCAGCGCGCCGGAGTCGCCGTCGTGCCGGGCGGTGAACCGCTCGGGCCGCGCGCCTTCCGACGCGAGGAGCTGGTCGACCTCCGGGTGTGCGCGGGGCGAGACCCAGCTGGTGTCGTCGAGCGGCCCGTAGCCGAGGAACGACAGCGCGGCGCGGACCCGGTCGCGGGCCGAGCGGGTCCCCGGCGGGGTCACGACGAGCAGGTGCCACGTCCCGTCCCAGGTGTCGTCACGGGTCCGGTAGACCCGGGCGGCCGCGTCGTCGAGCCGGCGGGTCGCCCGGCCGGTCAGGGCGTAGCCCTGTGCCCCCGCGACGCGTGCCGGCGTCAGCCAGCCCTGCCGCACCATCCGCGACACCGCGGTCCGTACGGCGGGAGCGGCGATCCCGAGCGGCGCGAGCAGTCGGAGGAGCGAGGCGACCGGTGCCACCCCGCCGCGGGACCGCAGGTGGTCGCCGTACACGTCGAAGAGCGCCGATCTGGCGTTCATCAGGGCACCCTCCCTCTCAGCCGGACAGGTGCCCACCCAGTATGACGCTCGCGGGCCGAACCTGGCGAGATCCGTCACAACGGGCGCGCCGGGGCGGCGGCGGCTTTTCGTTCACCGGCCGTTTGGGAGAGAATCTTGGTAACCCGGCCGACGCGATCCGCTGCGCCGTGCCGCTGAAGACGCCGACCGACGAGCACCAATGAGGGGAGCCACCCATGGCGGCGATGAAGCCGCGGACCGGCGACGGCCCGCTGGAGGTCACCAAGGAGGGGCGCGGCATCGTGATGCGCGTGCCGCTCGAAGGCGGTGGCCGCTTGGTCGTCGAACTCACGCCGGACGAGGCGAGCGCCCTCGGCGACGCGCTGAAGAACGTCGGCTAGCCCTCACGACCCAACCCGGCACCACGCGGAGGCGGCAGATTTCTGCCGCCTCCTCGTCGTACCGGCCCGCATAGGATCGGCCCACCGCCGGACCGGCGCCCAACCAGGGAGTGTGCGTGACCCTCGAAGTCGCCGTCGTGTCGGGTGCCAAGGTCGAGCTGCTCGACCGCACCGACGACCTGCTGGCGGTCGGCCTGTACTCCGGCGCCGAGCCGAGCCCCGAGGCGATCAAGCTGGCCGGCGCGCTCGGCGTCGACCTCCCGGCCTTCCTCGCCAGGGAGAAGGCCAAGGGCGAGCCGGGCGAGTTCCATCAGCTGCTGACCCACGGCCGGCTGCCGTCCGGCGCCGTGCTGCTCGTCGGCCTCGGCGACCCGGGTGAGATCACGCCGGCGACCTACCGCAAGGTCGGCGCCGGGCTCGCCCGCCGGGCCGCGAAGCTCACGTCGGTTGCGACGACGGTCACCGCCGGGGCCGACGCGGCGGGGCGGACGGCGTTCGCCGAAGGGCTCGTCCTCGCCGGCTACGCCTACCGGGCGCACAAGTCGGACCCCAAGCCGGCGACGCTGGCGACCGTCACCGTGCTCGACCGCAAGCCGCCGAAGTCGACGGCGGCCGCGCTGGAGCGGGCGCGGATCCGGGCCGAGGCGACAGTCCTCGCCCGCGACCTGGTCAACGCGCCGAGCCTGGAGAAGACCCCAGAGTGGCTGGCCAAGCAGGCCGGCCTCGCCGCGAAGCGGTCCGGGCTCGGCATCGAGGTGCTCGACCCGGCGCAGCTGCGCGAGCGCGGCTTCGGCGGCATCCTCGCCGTCGGACAGGGCTCGACCCGCGGCCCGCGGCTGATCCGCCTGGACCACGTGCCGGCCGGGCGCGCCCGCCGGCGCATCGTGATCATCGGTAAGGGCATCACGTTCGACTCGGGCGGCCTGTCCCTCAAGCCCAACGAGGGGATGATCGCGATGAAGACCGACATGAGCGGCGGCGCCGCCGTCATCGCCGTGATGGAGGCGGTCGCGCGGATGGGTCTGCCGCTGCGGGTCACCGGCCTGGTGCCGGCCGCCGAGAACATGCCATCCGGTACGGCGACCCGCCCGAGCGACGTCATCCGGCACTTCGGGGGCCGCACATCCGAGGTGCTCAACACCGACGCCGAGGGCCGGCTGGTGCTGGCCGACGCGCTCGCGTACGCCGACGCGGAGCTCCAGCCGGACGCGATGGTCGACCTCGCCACGCTGACCGGTGCGATGCCGGTCGCGCTCGGGCGCAAGTGCGCCGGGCTGTTCAGCAACGACGACGCGCTGGCCGACGCGCTGGCCGCCGCCGCGGCCGACGCAGGTGAGAAGGTGTGGCGGATGCCGCTGGTCGAGGACTACCGCAGCGACCTCGACAGCGAGGTCGCCGACCTGCGCAACATCGGCACCGGCAAGGTGCAGGCGGGCTCGATCACCGCGGCGCTGTTCCTCCGCGAGTTCGTCGGGACGCGGCGCTGGGCGCACCTCGACATCGCCGGCCCGGCCCGCTCGGACGCCGACGACGACGAGGTGACCAAGGGCGGCACCGGCTTCGGCGTGCGGACGCTGCTGAGCTGGCTGGAGACCGTCCGCTAGCCCGTCCCACGCGGTTTCGACGGGTCGACCCGGTGCCGGCGGCTCAACATCGGCGGCAGAACGCCGATGCATCGGAAGAGGTGGCTCGGTCGCACACGGCGGCCGAGCCACTGCTCCCGAGGAGCGACCCGTGCGAACGACCCCGATCCAGCTCGGACGGCAGGTGCGCAGCGTGGTCGCTGCCCGGCTCGTGCTGCCCCCCGACGGCCGCGGCCGAGTGCTCCTGCGGCAGGTCGGCGCGCCGGTTCGCAACGCGCGCATCGGCACCAAGGTGGTCGCCATGGTGCTGCTGACCTCGTCGATCTTCGTCTTCGTCGGGCTGATGGGGGTCAACCAGACCAACAACCTCAGCGACCGCACGCAGGAGCTGCATCTGCAGAAGGTGACCGGGCTGGAGATGATTGCGAGGGTGCGCGGCACCATCGGCGAGGTGCAGACCGTCGCCATGCTGCAGAACTTCACCCCGAACCACGCCGACAGCGGGGCGCGTCAGCGCACCATCGCGGCGAAGGACGCCGAGGTGCTCGAGCAGCTGAGCCGACTGCAGACGCTGAACTGGGGCGCCGAGCGCCGGGACCAGCTCGCCCGCTTCGCCAGCGACTACGGCGCCTGGCGGACGCGCCGGGACGCCGGCCTGCAGGCGAGCAAGTCGATCGGCACCGAGCAGGCGGCCGCGCAGTCGGTGTACCAGACCCAGTCGCTGTCCACGCGGCTGGTGACGGACATGAACGGCATCTTCGTCGCAGTGGTGCAGGAGGTCGCCGACTCGGCTGCCGGGGCGAAGGCGGCGGCCGAGCGCTCAGAGCGGCTGATGCTGGCGCTGCTCACCGGCGGGGTCGTCGTAGCCGTCGCGCTCGGGTTGGTTGCCGCGGGGGCGATATCGCGGCCGCTGCGCCGTACCGTCGACGTGCTGAACCTGGTGGCCGACGGTGACCTGACGCACCAGCTGTCGGTCACGTCCCGGGACGAGGTCGGTCAGATGGGTGGCGCGCTGAACCGGACGATGGCGCTGCTGCGGACCACGATGCGGTCGATCGGCGACAACGTGACGACGTTGGCGAGCGCATCGGACGAGCTCGCCGTCGTGAGCGGTTCGATGTCGGAGAGCGCGGCTCTCACGTCGACGCGCGCGGTCGCCGCGTCGAGCGCCGCTGAGCAGGTGTCGGCGAGCGTGCAGACGGTCGCGGCCGCCGCCGAGGAGCTCGGCGCGTCGATCCGCGAGGTGGCGACGCACGCGCTGACCGCGGCGAGCATCGCGGAGTCCGGCGCCGCCGAAGCGCGCGGCGCGAACTCGACAGTGGCCGAGCTCGGTGCGTCGTCGGCGCAGATCGAGCAGGTCGTCCAGCTGATCACCACCATCGCCGGGCGGACCCACCTGCTGGCACTGAACGCGACCATCGAGGCGGCGCGGGCGGGCGAGGCAGGTCTCGGTTTCGCCGTGGTCGCCCGCGAGGTCAAGCAGCTGGCGCAGCAGACCGCCGAGGCGACCGGCGAGGTCAGCCGGGCGGTGGTGCAGATCCAGGGCGGCTCGACCAACGCTGCGGGCGCCATCGTCCGGATCGGTGAGGTCATCGAGACGGTCAACGAGAACCAGGGCACCATCGCGAGCGCGATGGAGGAGCAGACCGCGACCACGTCGGAGATCAGCGCCAACGCGCTCTACGCCGCCGACGGCTCCACCGAGATCGCGCGCAACATCTCCGCGGTCGCCGACGCCGCGGCGACCACGACCTCCGGCGCGATGCAGACCCAGGACTCCGCAGCGGAGCTCTCCCGGATGGCCAGCGAGCTGCGCACCCTGGTCGGCCGGTTCACCTGCTGAGAATCGGCAGCGCTATGTGCCGAATCGCGAACGGAACGTCACTGGAACGCCCCGGTCTCGTCGGCCACCTTCGGCGGCATCGCCGCTGGCAACGGCGACTCGCCGGTGAGGTAGCTGCGCATCTGCTCGACGCCCGACCGGCCGAGGATGGCGGGGTCGGCGGTCCCGCGACGCGGCGGCTCCCGCGAGACGTCTACCTCGTCGTGTAGGGCGATACCGGCGACCTCTGAGCGGCGGCGGGACGCTGCCCGCACGGAACCGCAACGTAGTGCGGCCGCGGACTGCGCCGCCATGACATGAAATGACCATGCCGGTGTCCGGGTCGCCGAGCCGCCGGGTCTGCCGGGTCGCGGGGTCGCGGGGTCGCCTGGGTGCTGCGGATTTCGTGGGGCTGCACCGCGGTGCGAGCATGGCTCCCCGTGTCCGGACTTCCGCTGCTCGCCGTTGCCGCAACGCCCGACGCCGCTTCGCTGCAGGGGCCCGCCGGAGTGTTTGCGGTGGTGCTGCTCGAGATCGCGCTGGGCAGTCTCGTGCTGGTGTGGCTGACGCCGGTGTGGGGCGTCGTGAAGCGCGGGTTCTTCGTCCTGATGGCGTCGACCGTGGCGACCTGCGCGCTGCTCGCGCTGCTGTCCGCGAACGGCGGCCTGTCGCGCACCGACGGTGGCGGGTCGGCGCGGCTCGCGCTGGCGGCGTTCACCATGGCGTCCGCCGGCTTCCTCGTCGCGCTGCTCGCGAAGCGGCTGCCGGTCGCCCGCGCGGTCGGCCTCGTCGCCGTACCGCTGGGGGTGTGGGCGCTGGTCGCCGTGGCGGCGCTGCGCGGCGACCTGGGCGACACGCTGCGTGGCACCGTCGCGATGCTGTGCGGCGCTGTCTTCCTCGGCGCCACCTGGCACGGCATGGTGCTCGGCCACTGGTACCTGGTCGACCGCAAGCTCAGCGCACGGCCGATGCAGGTGGCGAGCTACGCCTTCACGGCGAGCGTCGCCCTGGCGCTGGTGTCCGCGGTGGTCGGGCGCGGCGAGCGGCCCAGCGACAAGTCGGCGCTACAGACGAGCGCGCTGCTGCTCGTCAACGACATGGAGCTCTACCTCGCGATCGGGCTGGTCGCGGTCTGCGCGCTGCTCGCGTTCTTCGTGCACAAGCTGGTCGCCGAGGGCTCGGTCCGCGCAGCGACCGGGATGCTCTACCTCGCGGTGATCCTCGCCCTCAGCGCCGAGTTCGCCGCGAAGGTCTACTTCTTCTCGGTCTGACCTGCCGGGCGGGCGTGGTAGGCGTAGCGGTGGTGCTCCGTGAACCCCAGCGATCGGTAGAGCGACTGCGCCGGCTGGTTGCCGGCGAGCACCTGCAGGTACGCCGACCGCGCGCCGGCGCGAAGCGCCCACGCCGTCAGCGCGCTCATCACCGCGAGCGCGTGCCCTTGCCTGCGGTGGTCAGCGGCTGTGGCGACCGCGGCGAAGCCCGCCCAGCCGTCGTCGACGACGCACCTGCCGACCGCGACGATCCGGCCGTCGAGGCGGACCGCGGCGTGCCGGCGCGGCGGCGTACGGCGGCGGAGCAGCGCGCCGCGTCCCTCGCGGTCCCACGGAGTCGGCTCGGCGAGGTCGAACGCCGCCAGCCACTCATCCGTGGGGTCCTCCGTCAGCTCGACGCCCGCCGCCCCCTCGCGGTTTCGGCACCGTTCTTCGCGGCTTTCCGCGGACAACGGTGCCGAAACCGCAGCAAGAGGCGCCGTCATGAAGACCGTCTCCTCGCTCCGCGCGTAGCCGGCGTCGGCGAGCCGCTCGCCGAGGTCGGCTGGCGACTGCCCGGCGAACGTCTGGAAGCGCGGCGGGATCGAGCGGGCGGCGTACCACTGCTCGACCGCGGCGACGGCATCGGCGACAGGGCGACCGGGGTCGCGCAGAGCGAGCACCGAGTTGGCCCGCTTCGTGACGCCGCAGCCGCCGCGCAGCAGCCACCCGCCGAGCCGCACCACCTCGAGCGCCGGCCAGGCGTCGGACGCGCGCTGCTGGAGGTAGCCGGCCGACGTCATCTCTTGACGGCGACCAGCAGCCCTTCCCCGGCGGCGAGGAGCGCGGGCACGAACCCCTCGTCGTCGAGCACGCCTGCCCCGAGCGTGCGCAGCGCTGTCGCCCCCGCATCGGACACGGACTCGTCGGCGACCCGGTGCCCGAGCGCGCCGTTGAAGACGACGACCCCGCCGGGGCGGAGCAGCCGGCGCGCCTCCTCGAGGTAGCCGGCGTACTCCGCCCGCGCCGCGTCGGCGAGGACCAGGTCGTAGGCGCCGTCGGTGAACCGCGGCAGCACCTCGAGCGCCGCGCCGTTGATCAGCCGGACCCGGCCGCCCGCGAAGCCGGCCTCGTCGAACGTGGTCCGAGCCAGCCGCTGGTGCTCGGCTTCGCTGTCCACCGAGGTCAGTACGCCGTCGGCGCGCATGCCGCGCAGCAGCCAGACCCCGGACACCCCGGTGCCGGTGCCGAGCTCGATCACCGACTTCGCGCCCACCAGCGACGCGATCAGCCGCAGCGCCGCGCCGGCGCCTGGTCCGACCGGCGTGCAGCCGACCTCGTCGGCGCGCCGCCGGGCGGTGATCAGGACCGGGTCCTCGGGGACGAACCGCTCGGCGTACTCCCAGCTGGCCTCAAGGCTGCCCATGTCGCTCCGGTGCTCGTGGGACGGGTGGGGTCGTTCGTTGGTCGGCGCAGAGCCTACGGGAACCTGCGCACCGGGCAGCGGCGTTGGTCAGGAGCCGGCCACGACAGCACGCCGCGGCTGCTTAGAAGGAAGTTAAGAACCCCCCACCTCGTTGGAACGAAGGAGAACGGGCCTCGATGATGGCTACGGCGGTACTTCGGCGAGGAGGTGGGGGCATGGCAGCGGACGACAGCGTGCACGCCGTCGCCGATCATGACCTGCCCTGGATCCCGCCCACCTGGGACGAGGTGGTGCGCGACCACTCCGCGCGGGTCTACCGGCTGGCCTACCGCCTGACGGGCAACCAGCACGACGCCGAGGACCTGACGCAGGACGTCTTCGTCCGGGTCTTCCGGTCGCTGTCCAGCTACACGCCGGGCACGTTCGAGGGGTGGCTGCACCGGATCACCACCAACCTGTTCCTCGACCAGGTACGCCGGAAGGCGCGGATCCGCTTCGACGCGCTGCCGGACGACGCCGAGCGGGTGCCGGGCAAGGACCCGTCGCCGGCCGAGGTGATCGACGACCGGCTGTTCGACGCCGACGTGCAGGCGGCGCTGGACGCGCTGCCCGCCGACTTCCGCGCCGCGGTCGTCCTCTGCGACATCGAGGGGCTGACCTACGAGGAGATCGCCGCGGCGCTCGGGATCAAGCTCGGCACGGTCCGCAG
>DASQMY010000156.1:0-4580 GCA_035645255.1 Mycobacteriales bacterium | reverse complement strand
CTGATCGACCTGTCGCGCTTCTGCCTGCTGCAGATCTTCTTCTACGGGATGTTCGTCCTGCTCGGCCAGGTGCTCAACGCCCGCGGCCGGTTCGGCCCGATGATGTGGGCGCCAATTGCGAACAACGCCGTCGCGATCGCCGTTCTCGCGCTGTACCTGATCTGGTACGGCAGCCAGGACGGCACCGGGGCCTACACATCCGAGCAGGAGCTGCTGCTCGGGCTGGGCTCGACGCTGGGCATCGTGGTGCAGACCGCCGTACTCGTGCCCTACCTGCGCGCCGCCGGTGTACGCGCGCGCCCCCGCTTCGACTTCCTGCACACCGGCCTCGGCCGGACTCTGCGCCTTGGCATGTGGACGGTGCTCTTCGTCGTCGTCAACCAGATCGCCTACGCAGTGGTGGTGCGGCTGGCGACCAACGGGTCCGCGCAAGCCGTCACCGCAGGGGTGACCAATGCGAGTGGCTACACCGTCTACTCCAATGCCTTCCTGCTCGTCATGGTTCCGCACTCGGTGATCACGGTGTCGTTGACGACGGCCACCCTGCCGCTGATCTCCCGGCTCGCTGCCGACGGACGGCTTGCCGATGTCGGTGCCGAGCTCGCCCGCAGCCTGCGGGTGTGCCTGTCGGCGGTCGTACCGATCGCGCTGGGCGTCGCGGCGCTCGCCGCCCCCATTGCCGCGGTGGTCTTCGGCTGGGGGGCTGCGACGGGCGACACCGCTCCGCTCGGGCTCACCCTGGCCGCCTTCGCGCCGGGGCTCGTGCTGTACACCGTCCACTACTCCGTGCTGCGCGGCTTCTACGCCATCGAGGACACCCGGACGCCGTTCGTCATCCAGTGCGTCATCGCGGCAGTGAACATCGGGCTGGCCGTACTGCTCACCTCGGTTGCGACCGCGTACAACTACCCGGCGATGCTGGCGCTCGCGTACGCCGGCTCGTACCTGGTGGGAGCCGTCGTGTCCTTCGTCGTGCTGGCGGCCCGGCTGGGCGGGCTCACCGTCTTTGACGTGTCGCGCCTGCTCGTCCGGGTGAGCGTGGCGGCGTTCCCCGCGGCGGGCGCGGCGTGGCTGGTCGTGACCGCGCTGGCGCGGCTCGGCCTGGAGCTGACCAGCAAGCTGGACGCCGTTGGCGCGCTGGCGGTCGCAGGTGTGGTGGGCGTGGCGGTGTTCACGATGCTGGCCGCACTGCTGCATATCGAGGAAGTCACCCAGATCCGCCGCGCCCTGCTGGGCCGGTTGCGTCCGGAGCGCCAACCTCAGCGCTAACCGTTCGGTGCCTACCATGACAGCGGAAGGTGGAACCGACGCCGCCCGGCTCGGGCGCTAGCGCTGCCCCGAGGGGGTGACCGTGCCGCACCCAGGCGTCCAGGCAGGCACGGTACTGGCGGGGCGCTACCGGGTCGAAGACCTCGCGGCCGACTCCGTCGGCGCGCGCCGTTGGCGTGCCGTCGACGAGGTACTCGCCCGGTCGGTCTCGGTGGAGGTGCTCCCCGACGACGACGCCCGCGCTCAGACGCTGCTGGAAGCGGCCAGGCGCTCCTCCGTGGTGTCCGACGGCAGGTTCGTCCACGTTCTCGACGCGTTCGACGAGAGCGGCGCGGTGGTGGTCGTCCGCGAATGGATCCCCGGGCAACCGCTGGAGGCGATGCTCGCCGACGGACCGCTCTCGCACCGGCGGGCGGCGTGGATCATCCGTGAGTGTGCGGCCGCCATGGCCGCCGCACACGACCTCGGCATCGCCCACCTGTGCCTCGTGCCGGCCAACGTCGCGCTGACAGCCAGCGGCGGAGTCAAGATCGCCGGGCTCGCGACCGACGCTGCCCTGCGCTCACTCACCAGCGAGGACCCGCAAGACGACGACGTCCGAGGCCTGGGCCGCTTGCTGTACGCGTGCCTGGTCGCGCGCTGGCCCGGCGACGAGCTGGCCGGGCTGCCTGCCGCGCCGACGGAGAGCGGGAGACTGCTGCGGCCGCGCCAGGTGCGGGCCGGCGTGCCGAGACCGCTCGACGCGCTGTGCGCCGGCCTGCTCAATGCCTCGCCGCCAAACGGTGCCCACGTTCCGCGCACCGCCCGCGAGGTCAGCACAGCACTGGCGAGCGCCTTGGACGCATTGGCGCAACCCCCGGCTGACTCGCCCGCCGTCGACCAGCCCGCTCCGGCGCTGCTCAACCCGCCCGCGACACCGCCCGCGACCACCCCCGAAGTGGCGCCAGCGGCGGATGAGCCGACCGCAGCCTTCGCCGCTGCCGCCGCCGCTGCCGCCGCGGTCAACCCCGGCGCTCCCGGCCACGGTGGAGCCCTCCGGTCGGCTGGGTCCGAGCCGGAGGCCACAACCACGGTCCACGTGCCGGTCGCGCCGGCCGAACCGCCACGGCGCGGGAGCTCGGCGTTGGCCGGGTCCGGGCGTCCCTGGGTGCGGTGGTCGCTGTGGCTGGCGGTTGTTGCGCTGGCACTGGGCGCCGGGCTGCTGGCCTACCAGCTCGGCCGTTCCGGAGTCCCCCCTGACGAGCCTTCGGCCAGGCCGTCCGGATCGCCGAGCTCGGACCGGCCGTCGAGAGCGCCCTTGGCGAGGGTGCCGATCGCCGCCGTTACGGACTTCGACCCGTCAGCGGACGGCGGCAACGGCGAGGAGAACCCTGAGCAGGCACCGCTGGCGGTCGATGACGACCCCGAGACCGCCTGGACGACGCTCACCTACTACGACGACCCCCACCTCGCCAACCTGAAGCCGGGCGTCGGCCTCGTCGTCGACCTGGGCAAACCCGTCGCGGTCGGCGAGGTGAAGGTCGCCCTGGTCGGCACGGGCACCGATGTGCAGCTGCGCGCAGCTCCCCGTGCAGCCACCACCGTCCCGTCATCGGGAGCCGAGTTCACGACCGTCGCCAAGGAGCGAGACGCCGGCGAGCTCGCCGTGCTGCGGCCGGAGGAGCAGGTCACGACGCGGTATGTGCTCGTCTACTTGACCTCGCTGCCGCTGGATGTCCCCGGCAGCTACAAGGGCGGCATCGCCAACATCTCGGTACGCGGGTGACCACCGGCGACACCCCCGGCCGAGGCCGTCCGCTCTCCGCGGTGCCGTCCGACCCGGCCGAGCCCGCCGACGCCGACCTGCTGCGCCGGCACGTGGACGGCGACCCCGATGCGTTCGGGGAACTGGTCCGCCGGCACCGCGACCGGCTATGGGCGGTGGCGCTGCGTACGCTCGCGGACCCCGAAGAAGCCGCGGATGCGCTCCAGGACGCACTGCTGTCTGCGTACCGTCGCGCCGAGTCCTTTCGCGGCGACTCGGCGGTGACCACCTGGCTGCACCGCATCGTCGTCAACGCGTGCCTCGACCGGGTCCGCCGGCGGCAGGTCCGGGCCGCTGATCCGCTGCCCGATGACGCCGACCGGATGGCTGCGCTGGCCGGACCGGTCACCACCGACCCGCTGGAGGTGGCGGAGCGGCGGGCCGTCGTCCTGGCGGCCCTTCGCCGGCTCGGTCCGGACCAGCGGGCTGCGATCGTGCTGGTCGACATGGAGGGCTACTCAGTCGACGAGGCAGCCGGCATCCTCGGCTGCCCGGTCGGCACCGTGAAGAGCCGCTGCTCGCGAGGCCGCGCGTTGCTCGTACCTTTGCTCGCCGCGCTGCGCGACCACTCGAGTGCAGCCGAGGACCCCGGCGGGAACCCCGGCACGCACTCGCGCGTCGGATGGACAGCCCCACCGCAGAGCGTGGAGGTCTCCGAGCCTGGTCACCGACCACCACGAGGAGGTGCAGCCCCATGACGATGCCGTCGGCTCACCTTCGCGTGGAGCAGATCGCCGACCTCTCCGCCGGACTGCTCGACTCAGCCGAGGCGAGCCGCGCCGAGGCGCACCTGGCCGGCTGTGACAAGTGCTCGGGCCTGGTCGCCGACCTCGCCGCCACCCGACGAGTGCTGGCAGCCGAGGGAGCCGACCCGCCCGCAATGCCGGCCGGCGTCGCCGCCCGGTTGGACGCCGCATTCGCCGCCGAGCGGCGTGCGCCCATGGCCGCCACCGCTCGAACATCGGCCCCCGGGCAGGTGCCCGCTCAGTCGCTGCGGTCCATCGCGCGACGGCCGTCCCGCGCCTGGCTCCCGCAGGCGCTGGTGGCGGCCGCCAGCGTCGCTGTCCTCGGCGCGGCGATCGGCATCGGCGCCTCTCAGCTCGGCGACCAGGACGGCGCGGCGTCCGTCGATGCCCAGGGATCGGACGCGTTCGGACGGGTCGAGGGCAATGCGGCGAGCCCGCCGCCGGGAACAGACAAGTCGGAGGCGGCTGACGGCGACATGTTGGGCTCTCCGCAGCAGGGCTCGACAACGCTCGAAGGTCTGCGCAGCGCAACCTTGGCCGACCAGCTGGACCGACTGCTTGCCAAGCACGCAGCCCCCACTTTCGCCGCGGCGGACCCCCTCGATGAGGCTACGACGACCTGCGTCCGCTCCGCGCTCGGCCGCGAGCCGTCGCCCACGTGGTCCGTCTACCCCGCCGAGCTGGACGGCCGCTCTGTCCAGCTCGTCGTCACTTCGTCCGGCAGCGAACCACTGCGTGCCTTGGCGCTGGAGTGCACGGGG
>DASQMY010000155.1:0-6304 GCA_035645255.1 Mycobacteriales bacterium | reverse complement strand
CAGCTGGGACGGCTCCTACTCGACGTTGTGGCGCAAGCGGATCGCCCGCCACGTCGACGACTGCCGCGTGTGCGGCGGCTCGCGGAAGACGGCAGCTGCCGCACTGTTCGCGCTCGCCGTGTGCGCTCCGGTGCCGCTGGTGTCGGCAGTGCGGAACCGCTGCGTGTCCCGGACGGCGTCGCCGGACATGGTCCCGGTCTCGTTCGCAGCAGGCTGGCCGGAGACCCGGCCGTGGCCGCCGGACAACCGGCGCCGCCGTGGAGGCCTGCTCGTCGCCGTCGGCGCGCTGCTGCTGCTCCTCAGCGGGGCCGGCGGGGCCGCGCTGGCCAACATCGGCGAGCGGCTCGACCTGACCGAAGCGGTCGCCACGCAGACGACGACCGCGCCGAGCACGCCCGTCGCCGCACCTCCGACGCCCTCGCCGAAACCCACACCGAGCCTGCAGCCGACGCCGAAAACCACACCGCACCCGCGCCGGCACCGGTGCCGCCTGCGCCGACCGCGCAGCTCGCACTGCAGGACTCCACGATCAGCACCGCCTGCGGGACACCGTCGACGACCCAAGCGGTCGTCGACGCAACCGGCCAGTCGGCGCAGACCCTCGTCCAGTGGGGCGGCACCGCACCGGGCATCCGCGGCTTCCCCGGCTCGGGCAGCGCGACCATCGGCCCGTACTCGTCGGTGACCGGCGCCGACGGCTCCGACACCGTGACGGTGACCGCGACCGTGACGGATGCGCTCGGTCGCGCGGTCAAGGCGACCCGGACGCTGACGGTCGACCTCGCGCCCTGCTAGGGGACGCGGCGCCCGCTGGCTAGCGCTGTGCTGCTCCCGCCGCTCCCGAATCGGTCGCCGTGGAGGAATGGGTACGGCGGCCAGCGGGCGGACGCGGCCGGGCTACTTCAGCAGCTGGCGCGCCATCACCATGCGCTGGATCTGGTTGGTGCCCTCGTAGATCTGCGTGATCTTGGCGTCGCGCATCATCCGCTCGACGGGGTAGTCGCTGACGTAGCCGTAGCCGCCGAGCAGCTGTACGGCGTCGGTCGTCACCTTCATCGCCACGTCCGACGCGAAGCACTTGGCCGCCGCGGAGATGAACGTCAGGTCGGGCTCCATCCGCTCGGCCTTTCCCGCGGCGACGTAGATCAGCTGGCGCGCCGCCTCGGTCTCCATCGCCATGTCGGCGAGCATGAACTGCACGGCCTGGAACTCCGCGATCGGCTTCCCGAACTGCTGGCGCTCCTTGACGTAGCCGGTCGCGTAGTCGAGCGCGCCCTGCGCTATCCCGAGCGCCTGCGCGCCGATCGTCAGCCGCGTGTGGTCCAGGGTGCGCAGCGCCGTCTTGAAGCCGGTGCCGACCTCGCCGATGATGCGGTCGCCCGGGATGCGGCACGAGTCGAAGTGGATCTCGCCGGTCGGCGAGCCCTTTATCCCCATCTTCTTCTCGAGCTTGCCGACGCTGAACCCGGGGTCGTCCGCCTCGACGACGAACGCCGAGATGCCCCGTGCCCCGGCCGCCGGGTCCGTCACCGCCATCACCGTGTAGTACCTGGAGACGCCGGCGCCGGTGATGAACCGCTTCGTGCCGTCGAGCACCCAGCCGTCGCCGTCCGGGACCGCGCGGGTCCTCATCGCCGCGGCATCCGACCCCGACCCGGGCTCCGTCAGCGCGTAGGAGACCAAGCCCTCGCCACTCGCCACCAGCGGAAGGTAGTGCCGCTTGATCTCCTCGCCGCCGGCCAGCAGCATCCCCTGCGTCCCCAGCTTGTTGACCGCCGGGATCAGCGATGACGCCGCGCACACCCGCGCGACCTCCTCGATCAGGATCGCGCTGGAGATCGCGTCGGCGCCGGGTCCGCCGTACTCCTCGGGCACGTGGATCGCCAGCAGCTCGCTGCGCTTGAGCGCCTCGAACACGTCCCAGGGGAACTCGCCGGTGGCGTCGATCTCCGCCGCGCGCGGGGCGATCTTGTCCTCGGCGAGCGAGCGGACCGCCTCGCGCAGCATGCCGTGCTCGTCGGCGAGCCGGTAGGTGTCGAAGTCGAGGTTCACGCGGCCCTTCCCCTTTAGCGTGGCGCAGCAGAACGATGTTCGGCCATGGTACGGCGTTGCGCGATTCGCGCTCGCGGCCGGCCACCCTCGGTACGATCGCCGGACTTCCCGTTCCAGCCAGCGAGGTCAGCGCGTGTCACGCAGGCTCACCGTCATCGGCACCGGCTACCTCGGCGCCACCCACGCCGTCTGCATGAGCGAGCTCGGCTACGACGTGCTCGGTGTCGACGTCGATGAAGCAAAGGTGGCCAGGCTGGCCGCCGGCGAGGTGCCGTTCTTCGAGCCAGGTCTGGAGCCGCTGCTCCGGAAGAGTCTCGAGTCGGGCCGGCTGCGGTTCACGACCTCCTTCGAGGAGGCGGCCGCGTTCGGTGAAGTGCACTTCCTCTGCGTCGGCACTCCGCAGACGCCGGGTTCGCTCGCCGCGGACATGCGCTACGTCGACGGTGCGATCGACAGCCTCGCGCCGCACCTCACCCGCCCCGCCCTCGTCGTCGGGAAGTCCACCGTCCCCGTGGGCACGGCGGAGCGGCTCGCCGACCGGCTCGCCGCCATGGCGCCCGCGGGTGCCGACGTCGAGCTGGCGTGGAACCCCGAGTTCCTGCGCGAGGGGTTCGCGATCGAGGACACGCTCTCCCCGGACCGGCTGGTCTTCGGCGTCAGCGACGGCGGTCGTGCCGAGCAGGTGCTCCGCGGCGTCTTCGCGCCGATCATCGACATGCCCACTCCGGTGGTGGTGACCGACCTGGCGACCGCCCAGCTGGTAAAGGTGGCCGCCAACGCGTTCCTCGCCACCAAGATCTCGTTCATCAACGCGATGGCCGAGGTCTGCGAGACGGTCAACGCGGACGTCAAGAAGCTCTCCGAGTCGCTGTCCTACGACACGCGGATCGGCGGGCGCTTCCTGCACGCCGGTCTCGGCTTCGGCGGCGGCTGCCTGCCCAAGGACATCCGTGCGTTCATGGCCCGCGCGGACGAGCTCGGCGTCGACTCGGCGCTGTCGTTCCTCCGCGAGATCGACGCGATCAACATGCGCCGCCGCCAGCGGATGGTCGACCTGGCGCTCGAGCACGTCGACGGCTCGTTCGACGGCAAGCGCGTCGCGGTGCTCGGCGCGGCCTTCAAGCCCAACTCCGACGACATCCGCGACTCCCCCGCACTCGACGTCGCCGCGGCGATCCAGGGCCTCGGCGCGACGGTCACCGTCTACGACCCGCAGGCGATGCACAACGCCCGCACCAAGTACCCACAGCTCGGGTACGCCGACAGTGCTGTCGACGCCGCCCGCGGCGCCCACATCGTCCTGCACCTCACCGAGTGGCGGGAGTTCCGCGACATGGAGCCGGCGGTGCTCTCCGAGGTCGTGGAGACCCGGCGCATCGTCGACGGCCGCAACGCGCTCGACCCGGAGAAGTGGATCGCCGCCGGCTGGCACTACCGCGCACTCGGCCGCCCGTACCGCTGACGGATCGGCGCTGCTGGCCATGGGTGTTGTGTTGCGGTCCAGTCGAGGTACCGTCGCCGGCATGACCGAACGCGAGCAGCGCAAGTACGCGGTGACGCTTGACGACCTGGAGAGCTCTGCGCACGTTCCGGCCGAGCTGCAGAAGACCGCCAAGGCCGACCCGCCTCCACCGGAGCTCGTCTCGGAGGACGTCATGGAGCGCACGCGGCTGATCCGGCTCGCCGGCGCCTGAGCCGCCTGCGACGAGCGGCCGCAAGAGCTCTCGTGGACCCGCGCGGGGCCGCATTTCAGTGGAGCACCCGCAGGCCGTGTGCCAACATGGCTCCGCCTGCGCTGGACCTCGTCCGAGGAACCCCGCCGGCCCGTCGTCGCGTAGGACGGTCGAACTGGTGCCGGCCCGGCGGCTCGCCGTCGCTCACCCGCCACGGCGTCCGGTCCTGATGCGCGGAGGTCGCCATGTCCGTCACCGCACCAGCCGACTCCTCGCCCCGCCCGCGGTCGCCGTGGACCGGTTCCCGGTTCGAGACGAGGCACCGGTGGCAGCTCGACCACGTGCCGACGCTGGCGGAGGCCGCGCGACAGCTCCGACAGGTCGCCGCCGAGCTGATTGCGGCGGACGCCGCTGGCTGGTGGCTGGTGGAACCGATGACCCGCGGGCACCTGCTCGCCGCCCGGGCGTCACGACGCGGGCGCGGCCGACATGCGCCGGCCGCCAACGTCTCCGCCGCCGCGTGTCCACGCCCGTCGGCTGCGCCTCGTGGACGAGCGGCCGGACGTGGATGACGAGGTCTTCGAGGCCGCAACCGCTGCGCGAACGCCGCTGGTCCGCTGGGCCGGCGGCACGCTGCGCCAGGCCGGCGGGCCCGACATCGGCGAGGACCTGCTCGCGGCGGCGGTCAGGCAGCTCGGCCCGGACGACGTCGCACCGCGACTCTGGGGCGTCGCGGCTGCGCGGGTCGGGCCGGGCTTCGACCTCGTCGCGGACGGCAGCGCGCTGCGGCTGCACACCGTCCGGAACGGCGTACTGCTGCGGACGCATGAGGTACTGACGTTCGAGCACGCAGCCGACGGTGCGACGACGCTGCTGCACGCGGCCGCGGCGTACGAGCGGCTGGCCGGTGCCGCCGACGCGATGGCCGCCACCGGCGGCCGGCTCGTCGGCTCCGATGCGGGCCTGCTGGAGGTCCGCTACAGCCACTAGCCCACCTCGGCTCCAGCCGCACCGCCGTTCACGACTCCGACGAGGCGACGTCGCAGACGACCGCTAGACGGTCCGACGGGTGGAGTCCGTCGATCGGCGCGCCCGCGACAACCACTCGTTCGATGTCCAGCCGCTGGCCCGGGTGACCCGGACGGACCAGCCACATGGTGGATGCGCTGGTCGATGAGCTCCGTCGCCGCGAGCGGTGCGAACGGATGCCGCGAGCTCAGCGTGACCGCCGCCGGATCGCCGTCGCCGAGTGTCCAGGCGGTCGAACAGCACGTCGTGCAGCGGCGCGAGTACAGGACTGCCCGGCGCGGCATTCAGGTCGCCCAGTACGAACACCGGGAGCTCTCCGTCCAGCCGGCTGTCGGCGGCCAGGTCGGCGAGCGCCCGCGCCTGCGCGACCCGGTGCGCCTGGTACTCGGGCTCCCACTCCAGGCAAGCGACGAGCACGCGCAGCGGACCCGCCGGGTGTTGCACCGTCGCCACCAGGGCGACTGTCGGCCGGCCGGCCGGCGCTGGGAGCTCGACCGGCACCGCAGCAGTGATCGGCCAGCGCGCGAGGAGTCCGCTGCCGATGTCGACGTCTGCCTGAGCGGGCGTCTCCGGCGGATCGGGAGCCGGCGGCAGTGACGGCGCGCCGAAGGCGGCGTGCATCCCGAGCCCTGCCGCCAGCGCATCAGCCTGCGTCCCCGTACCGTCCCGCCACGCCTCTTTGCAGCGCGACGATGTCGGCATCCACCGATCGCAGCGTCGCCGCGATCGCGTCCTGTCGCTCGCGCCACTGCGGACCGAACCGCCACCACACGTTCCACGTCACGGCACGCACCCGTGCCGCTGCGCCCGATGGACCGCTCATGCACTCCGCCGGCGAGGTGCGCGCGGGCCGCCCGCGGGGTACGCCGGGCCGCGACGAGAGGACATGACGTGCCGAACGCGCCCCAACCGACCGACGCGATCGAGACCGCCCGCCAGATCCTGACGACCTGCGGCACGTGGGCGGTCGTCGGCTGCTCGCCCGACCCCTACCGGGCGAGCAACGGGGTGGCGAAGTTCCTGATGGCCAACGGCTACCGGGTTATCCCGGTCAACCCGGCGTACGACGAGCTGCTCGGTCAGACCTGCTACCCGGACGTCCGGTCCATCCCCGTGCCGGTCGACTGCGTCGACGTCTTCCGGCGGTCGGAGCTCGCCGGAGTCCACGTCGACGAGGCGATCGACGTCAGCGCGACCGCGGTGTGGCTGCAGCTCGGCGTGGTCGACGAGGCGGCGGCCCGGCGGGCGCGCGCGGCCGGCCTGCTCGTCGTCATGGACCGCTGTCCGCAGATCGACCGCCCGCGCCTGCTGCCGAGCCGCTGACGCCGGCCGGACGGGGCGGCTCCGGCGCACTTATGTCGCCGGGGTGGGGTGATCAACCCATCCGGGCGACAAGAGTCGAGCAGACATCGGGTGTCAGCCGAGGTCCGGCTTGTCCTCGTCGCGCTCGTCGTCGTCGGCCTTCTTCGCCGGCTTCGACTCGCGCTGCATCCACCCCGGCTGGTTGCCCGGCGGCACCGGGTGCGCCCCGCCGCCGGCGTCGCCGGTGG
>DASQMY010000154.1:0-2950 GCA_035645255.1 Mycobacteriales bacterium | reverse complement strand
GCCGGGAGCAAGAACGAGCCGGTCACGCCCCGAGGGCGTGACCGGCTCGTCAGGGAAGACCGGGAACTCAGCTGTGCGCCTTCTCGTAGCGCTCGACGATCGCGGCGGAGATCCGCCCGCGCTCGTTGATCTTCTCGCCGTTGGCCTTCGCCCAGGCGCGGATGTCCTGCGTGCGCTGCCGGTCGGCGGCGGCCGGCGAGGCGCTGCGGCGGCCGGAGCCGCCCCCGCGGCGTCCGCCGGCCGAGCCGCCCGCCCGCCGCGCATTACCGACAAATGTGGCGAGGCCGTCCTTGAGATCGCCGGCGTGCCGGTCGCAGAGGTCTATCTCGTAGCTGGTTCCGTCCAGCCCGAATGTCGAAGTTGTCGTTCCGACGTTGCCGTCATCGCACACGTCGCACACGAGGAGTACCTGAATCTTCTGCGCCACTGGATTACTCGCCTCTCACTGCCTGGGTTCCGGGAAAACGCGTCGGTCGCTGCGTCAGTGAACAACTTCTAGCCGCGTTCGCGCAATTGAAACCGGAAACTTCTCGCCAGGTGTTATGCGATTACTCCGGACGGACCAACGGAAACAGAATGCACTCGCGGATGCTCGGCACGCCGGTCATCAGCATCAAGAGCCGGTCGATGCCCATCCCCATCCCGCCGGACGGTGGCATGCCGTACTCGAGCGCGCGCAGGAAGTCCTCGTCGACCTCCATCGCCTCGGCGTCCCCGGCGGCCTTGGCGCCGGCCTGCTCGGTCAGCCGGCGGCGCTGCTCGACCGGGTCGACGAGCTCGCTGTACGCCGTACCGAGCTCGCGTCCGTCGACGACGAGGTCCCAGCGCTCGGCGAGGAGCGGGTCGTCGCGGTGCTGCCTGGTCAGCGGAGACACGTCCTTGGGGAAGTCCCGGAAGAACGTCGGCTCGACCGTCACGTGCTCGACGAGCCGTTCGTACATCTCGAGCACGACGGCGCCCATCCCCCATGCCGCGTCGTACGGCACACCGGCGGCCGCCGCCTGGGCGCGCACCGCGTCGATGCCCGCGTCAAGGGTCACCTTGTCGCCGACGGCCTCCGACACAGCCTCCAGCACGGCGACCGACCGCCACTCGCCCGACAGATCGATCTCACCGCCGCCCGGACGCGGAACGACGAGTGATCCGGTCGCCGCGAGAACTGATTCCTGGACGATCTCCCGGGTCAGCGTCGCCATCGTGTTGTAGTCGCCGTAGGCCTGATAGGCCTCCAGCATCGTGAACTCCGGGTTGTGCCGCGACGAGATTCCTTCGTTGCGAAAGTTGCGGTTGATCTCGAAGACCCGCTCCACGCCGCCCACGATGAGTCGCTTCAGGTAGAGCTCCGGCGCGATTCGGAGAAATAGGTCGATGTCGAGTGCATTGTGGTGAGTTGTGAAAGGCCGCGCGGTCGCCCCGCCCTGCACCGCCTGCAGCATCGGGGTCTCGACCTCGACATATCCCCGATTGGAAAGCGACTGCCGGAGCGTGCGGACCGTCGCGCTGCGCACTTCGAGCATGCGCCGGGCCGCCGGGTTGACGATCAGGTCGACGTAGCGCTGGCGCACCCGCGCCTCGGGGTCGGAGAGCCCCTTGTGCTTGTCCGGGAGCGGGCGCAGCGCTTTCGCGGTCATCGTCCAGGCGTCGGCCAGCACCGACAGCTCGCCGCGCCGCGACGTGACGACCTCGCCCTCGACGCCGATCTGGTCACCGAGGTCGACGTCGCTCTTCCACGCGGCCAGCCGCTCGTCGCCGACCCGGTCCAGCGACAGCATCACCTGCAGGTCGCCGGTGCCGTCGCGCAGGGTCGCGAAGCAGAGCTTGCCGCCGACCCTGCTGAGCACGACCCGGCCGGCGATGGCGACCCGCTCGCCGGTGGCGTGGTCGACCGGCAGCCCGCCGAAGCGCGCGCGCAGGTCGGCCACCGTCGCCGTCCGGCCGAACGTCACCGGGTAGGGGTCGACACCCGCGGCGACCAGGCGGTCGACCTTCGCCCGCCTCATCCGCATCTGCTCGGACACCGCCGCCGCGTCGTCCGCCGGATCACCGACCCCGGACGGCCCCGGTACGCCGGACGCTTGCTCGGTCATGCGCCTGCATTCTTGTCGTAGACCAGTCGGAGGCCGATCAGAGTGAGCCACGGCTCGTGCATCTCGATCAACCGGCTTTCCTGCAGCAGCATCGGCGCGAGGCTGCCGGTCGCGATGACCTTGGCCGAGCCGCCGAGCTCCTTGACGATGCGCTCGACGATGCCGTCGACCTGGCCGGCGAAGCCGTAGAGGATGCCGGACTGCAGCGCCTCGACGGTGTTGCGTCCGATGACCGACCGCGGGCGGGCGATCTCGACCTTGCGCAGCTGCGCGCCGGCTAGACCGAGCGCGTCGACGCTGATCTCGACGCCGGGGGCGATGGCCCCGCCGAGGTACTCGCCCTTCGCACTGATCGCGTCGAACGTCGTCGCCGTACCGAAGTCGACGACGACGCACGGCCCGCCGTGCAGGTGCATCGCCGCCAGCGCGTTGACGATGCGGTCGGCGCCGACCTCCTTCGGGTTGTCGGTCAGGATCGGCACGCCGGTCCGGACGCCCGGCTCGACGATGACCGGGTTGTAGTGGAAGTAGCGCCTGGTCATCGCGCGCAGCTCGTGCGTCACGCTGGGGACGACCGAGCAGATCGTCACGCCGGTGATGTGCTTCTCGAAGTCCATGCCATGCAGGAGCAGGAACCCCTGGAACAGCAGGGCGAGCTCGTCGGCGGTGCGCCGCGCGTCGGTCCCGATCCGCCAGTGGTCGACGAGCTCCTCACCCTTGAACACCCCGATGACGGTGTGGGTGTTGCCGACGTCGACGGCGAGCAGCACGGGTCTACTTCCTGTCCGGTCGCGGGCGGAGCTCGAGGTCGACGCCGATGTCGAGCACCGGCGCGGAGTGGGTGAACGCGCCGACGGCGAGGA
>DASQMY010000153.1:0-7424 GCA_035645255.1 Mycobacteriales bacterium | reverse complement strand
GCGGCGAGCGCGCAGGCGGCGTTGTGCGCCTGGTGCGCGCCGTGCAGCGGGAGCATCACGTCGTCGTACCGGCCGCCCAGGCCCTGCAGCGAGACCAGCTGGCCGCCGAGCGCGACGGAGCGCTCGACGACACCGAACTCGATGCCCTCCCGCGCGACCTCGGCGCCGACCTCGACCGCCCGGCGCAGCAGCACCTCTGCCGCCTCCAGCGGCTGGGCGCCCATCACCAGCCGCGCGCCGGGGTGCACGATGCCGGCCTTCTCCGTCGCGATCGCCTCGACGGTGTCGCCGAGGAAGCCGGTGTGGTCGAGCGCGATCGGCGTGACCACCACGACCGGCGCGTCGAGCACGTTGGTCGCGTCCCACGCGCCGCCCAGGCCGACCTCGACCACCGCCACGTCGACCGGGGCGTCGGCGAACGCCGCGAGGCCGAGCCCGGTGAGGACCTCGAAGAACGTCATCGGCGCCTGGTGCCGGCTGTCGACCAGCTCGATCAACGGCGCCAATTCGTCGTACGTCGCCGCGAGCCGGTCGGGCGCGATCGGCTCGCCGTCGAGGCAGATGCGCTCGGTGACCGAATGGAGGTGCGGGCTGGTGTAACGGCCGGTGCGCAGTCCGAACGCCCGGAGCAGCGAGTCGGTCATCCGGGCCGTGGAGGTCTTGCCGTTGGTGCCGGTCAGGTGGATCGACTGGTAGGACCGCTGCGGCGAGCCGAGCAGGTCCATCAGCTCGCGGATCCGCGCCAGGTCCGGCTGCATCCGGTCCTCGGACGGGTAGCGCCGAGCGAGCGCGTCGTGCAGCCTGGCCAGCTCGCCGTCGCCGGAGGTCACTGCGCGGGCAGCGCGTCGAGCAGCGCTGTCAGCCGGTCGATCTCCGCGCGCGCCTCGCTCTGCCGCGTCCGCGTCTTCTCGACGACCGGTGCCGGCGCCCGCTCGGCGAACGACGGGTTGGCCAGCTTGGCGGCGACCGACGACTCCTCCGCGGTCGCCAGCTCGATCGCCTTGCGCAGCCGCGCGCGCTCGGCCCGGACGTCGACCGTGCCCGACAGGTCGAGCGCGACGCGCGTGCCCGCCACGACCACCTCCTGCCAGCCGTCGGGCACCCCGTCGCCGACCCGGAGGTCGGCCAGCCGGGCCAGCGCCGCGACCTGAGGGACGTGGCGCTCGAGCTCGGCCGCCGCGGACCCGGCGTCCGGCACGAGCACCGCGGGCAGCCGCACGCCCGGCTTGATCTGCTGCTCGGACCGGAAGCGGCGCACTTCGGTCACCAGCTCCTGCAGCCGCCCCATGTCGCGCTCCGCCTGCTCGTCGCGCGCCGCCGCGTCCGGCGCCGGCCAGTCGGCGACGACTACGGACTCGCGGCGGGTGAGCGCGGTCCACAGCCGTTCGGTGACGAACGGCACAAGCGGGTGCAGCAGCCGGAGCAGCACGTCGAACACGTGGCCGAGCACGCGGCGGGTGGCGTCCGCCTCCGGCCCGCCGGCGTTGATGGGGAGCTTGCTGACCTCTATGTACCAGTCGCACACCTCGTTCCAGGCGAACCCGTACAGCGTCCGCGCGACCTCGCCGAACTCGAACCCCTCGGCGCTGGGGTCGGCCGGGTCGCCGTCGAACGCGCGGTCCACCTCCGCGACGACGGTCGCCAGCCGGGAGAGGATCCACCGGTCGGCGTACGACAGCCGGTCGGCGGGCGGCAGGTCCCCCTCGACGGTCGCGCCGGAGAGCAGCGCGAAGCGGGTGGCGTTCCACAGCTTGTTGGTGAAGTTGCGGGCGCCCTCCACCCACTCCTCCGCCATCGGCACGTCGGAGCCGGGGTTGGCGCCGCGCGCGAGCGCGAACCGCAGAGCGTCGGCGCCGTACTTGTCGATCCAGTCGAGCGGGTCGATCACGTTGCCGAACGACTTGGACATCTTCTTGCCGCGCGAGTCGCGGACCATGCCGTGCAGCGCGACCACCGGGAACGGCGGCTCGGGCATCGCGTAGATGCCGAACATCATCATCCGGGCCACCCAGAAGAACAGGATGTCGTAGCCCGTGACGAGCACGCTGGTCGGGTAGAAGCGCTCGAGGTCGCGCGTCCGGTCCGGCCAGCCGAGCGTCGAGAACGGCCACAGCCCGGACGAGAACCAGGTGTCCAGCACGTCGGGGTCCTGCGCCCAGCCTTCGCCGGTCGGCGGCTCCTCGTCCGCGCCGACCACCCGGACCTCGCCGTCCGGCCCGTACCAGACTGGGATACGGTGGCCCCACCAGAGCTGCCGGCTGATCGTCCAGTCGTGCATGTTGTCGACCCAGCCGAACCAGCGCGGCTCCATCTCGCGCGGGTTGATCTTGACGCGGCCATCCCGGACGGCGTCGCCGGCGGCCTTGGCCAGCGGTGCGACGGCGACGAACCACTGCAGCGACAGCCGCGGTTCGACGACGGTCTTGCAGCGCGAGCAGTGACCGACGGAGTGGACGTAGGGCCGCTTCTCCGCGACGACCCGGCCGAGCCCGCGCAGCGCCTCGGTCACCGCGGTCCGCGCCTCGAACCGGTCCAGCCCCTCGAACGGTCCCGGCGCGGTGATCGCGGCCGCCTCGTCCATGATCGACAGGTTCTGCAGCCCGTGCCGCTGCCCGATCGCGAAGTCGTTGGGGTCGTGCGCGGGCGTGACCTTGACCGCACCTGTCCCGAACTCGGGGTCCACGTGCTCGTCGGCCACGACGGGGATCAGCCGGCCGGTCAGCGGCAGCTCGATCTGCCGCCCGACCAGGTGCCGGTAGCGCTCGTCGTCCGGGTGTACTGCGACGCCCGTGTCGCCGAGCATCGTCTCGACGCGGGTGGTCGCCACGACGATCTCGTCAGCGCCGTCGCCGTACCGCAGCGAGACGAGCTCGCCCTCGTCGTCGGAGTGCTCGACCTCGATGTCGCTGATCGCGGTGTGGCAGCGCGGGCACCAGTTGATGATCCGCTCCGCCCGGTAGATCAGCCCGTCGTCGTACAGCCGCTTGAAGATGGTGACGACGGCGCGGGACAGCCCCTCGTCCATCGTGAACCGCTCACGCGTCCAGTCCACGCTGTCGCCGAGCCGACGCATCTGGCCGAGGATCCTGCCGCCGGACTCGCCCTTCCACTGCCAGACCTTGTCGACGAAGGCCTCGCGGCCCAGGTCGTGGCGCGAGATGTCACCGATCGCGAGCTCGCGCTCGACGACGTTCTGCGTGGCGATGCCGGCGTGGTCCATGCCCGGGAGCCAGAGCGCCTCGTAGCCCTGCATCCGCTTGCGGCGGACCAGGGCGTCCATCAGCGTGTGCTCGAACGCGTGACCCATGTGCAGCGAGCCGGTGACGTTCGGCGGCGGGATGACGATGGTGAACGGCGGCTTGTCGCTGTCGACGTCGGCCGTGAAGTAGCCGCGCTCCACCCAGCGCTCGTAGAGCGGGCCCTCGACGTCGGCCGGGGTGTACTGCGGGGGCAGCTGCTGGCTGTCGGGGTCCGGCGCGGTGGTGGTCACCGGAGAATCCTACGAACGCGCCGACGATCGGCCGAACCGGTTGCCGCCGAGTGGCGGGCCGGCGCCCGGCCGGTGCCAGGCGATCCTTCAGCGCGCGATCGCCCACGCCGACAACCTTCCGGACGACGCTCATCACCAGGGGGATCACGTGCGAATCGGCAAGCGACCCGACCGCAGCTCGTACGGCGTACCCGTGCGCGCATCTCCGCCGGCATCGTTGGTCCTGCCACCGAGCCCGGCGCCGGTGCAGGGAGCCGCGCCGTCGTACGCGCCGCCCCAGTGGGCGCCGACGCCGGTGCCACCCGGCTCGCCGTGGGACACCTCGTCACCGGCAGCAGCGGAGTCCTACGCTCCGTGGAACGGGAATCAGCAACCCTCCGCGCGGCCACCCGGCCGCTCACGTCGCGCGACCATCGCGCGCGGCACGTTGGCGGTTCTGCTGCTGCTTTTCGTGATGGGGCAGATCGCGGGCCGCATCCGATCGAATCAGCCGCTCGACCCGCCCGGCGACCTGCAAGGTGTCCCGCGATCGGAATCCGAGCAGGCGAAGAAGACCGTGGACACGATGATGACGCGAATCAAGCGGGTGAGCTCCGGATCGGCGACCGGGGCGGTGTACGCCGACACCGACGACAGCCCGCAGTACGTCCTCGCCGCGGCTCGCGGGTCACACGACCTGGAGGCCGAGCTGAGGGACATGCGAGTCACCTTCCCGGGGCTGTCCGTCACCGAGATCGACGGGTTCACCTGCGGAGTGGTCGACGAGGTGACGGCCGCCTGCGGTTGGAGCGACACCGGCGTCTCCGGGTGGGTCTTCGCCTTGACCGGAGATGCACAGGACGCCGCTGCTGCCGCGGGCGAGGCGCGTCGGGCGATGGGCTGACCGGGCGCCGTCCTCCGGCTCAGGCAGGCGGCGGTGCGTCCGGCGCGGCCAGCGGCCAGCGCCGGCGACCCTCGGGCGCCGGGCGGTCCAGCGACCGGACCGACCGCAGCAGGTCGTACAGCCCCTCGACGGCCTCCGCGCTGTCGAGGTCGGTGTCCACCACGACGCTCGGCTCGGCGCCCAGGTGCTCGATGACGGGCAGCGCCGGGTCGGCGGCGACGAAGGCGACCATCGGCTGGCCGAAGCCGGGGTCGAACGCGTGCCCCGGCTCGAGCGGCTCCAGGGTAAGCGCCCGCACCGAGGCGAGGTGCCCGAACAGCTGGGCGACCGCGCGCACACCCTCGTCCGGTACGTCGACCGCCACGAAGTCCGGGTGTGCGAACTTCGCCATCCCGTGCGTGTGCACCGTCGCCGTACGGCCGTCCTCCGCCCAGTCGGCGTGCACGGACACGTGCTTGGTCGCGTCGAACCGCTTGGCGGCGACCTTCTTGCGCCACTCCCGCGGCGGCCAGACGCGCTCGGCGGTCAGGTCGACGACCGGCCCGTCCGCCCAGTCGATGAGCGCCCGCACCGCGCCGACCACGAACGCCAGGGCGTCGGGGTGCAGCGAGTCGTCGCGCCCGACGTCGAGCAGCACGGCCTGCCGGTAGGTCGGCACGGCCGGGTAGTCGCGGCGGCCGATCGGCGGCTGCCGCTCGTCGGCGAGTGTGCTGAGCACGTCGCGCAGCGGCGCGTCCCCGGGCAGCGGGACGACGGCCAGGCTCCACACCGCCGGGTCGAGCGCCGGTACGTCGGCCCGCAGCAGCAGGTCCGCCGGCGGGTCGTCGGTGCGGGCGGTGTAGACGGCGTACGAGGCGTGCGCCTGGCGCGTCTGCTGTGCGGCGGACGAGGGTCTCGAGCCGGCACCCGGTGCCGCCGGAACGGCGTCGCTCGGTCGGTGGTCCATGGTGCGGCCAGCCTAGGTCAACCACGCGTTGCACGTGCCGTGCCAGGCAGGCGGAGGCGACTGGTGACCACTTTCACGGGCGGTCGCAGAGGTCGCGGGCGTGCAGCGTGTGCAGCAATCGGTCACCAGTCGAGCTGACTGAGGTCAGGCGCTCTTCTCGCGGCGCTCGCGCTTGGGCGTCTCGCGCGGGACGAGCGTCGGCACGACCTTGTCCATGACGGTCTCGCGGGTGATGACGCACCGCGCGACGTCCTTGCGGGACGGCAGGTCGTACATCACCGACATCAGCACTTCTTCCATGATCGCGCGCAGGCCGCGGGCGCCGGTGCCGCGCAGGATCGCCTGGTCGGCGATCGCCTCCAGCGCGTCGTCGCCGAACTCCAGCTCCACGCCGTCGAGCTCGAACAGCCGCTTGTACTGGCGGACGAGGGCGTTCTTGGGCTCGGTCAGGATCCGGATCAGCGCAATCCGGTCGAGGTTGTGGACGCTCGAGATGACCGGCAGGCGTCCGATGAACTCGGGGATCATGCCGAACTTGATGAGGTCCTCGGGCATGGACTCACCGAAGACGTCCTGCGTGTCGACGTCGCGCTTGCTGTGCAGCGTCGCGCCGAAGCCGATCCCCTTCTTGCCGATCCGCGCCTCGATGATCTTCTCGAGACCCGCGAACGCGCCACCGACGATGAAGAGCACGTTGGTGGTGTCGATCTGGATGAACTCCTGGTGCGGGTGCTTGCGCCCGCCCTGCGGCGGGACCGACGCGGTCGTGCCCTCGAGGATCTTGAGCAGCGCCTGCTGCACGCCCTCGCCGGAGACGTCGCGGGTGATCGACGGGTTCTCGCTCTTGCGGGCGATCTTGTCGACCTCGTCGATGTAGATGATCCCGGTCTCGGCCTTCTTGACGTCGTAGTCAGCGGCCTGGATCAGCTTGAGCAGGATGTTCTCGACGTCCTCGCCGACGTAGCCGGCCTCGGTGAGCGCCGTAGCGTCGGCGATGGCGAACGGGACGTTGAGCATCTTGGCGAGGGTCTGCGCGAGGAGGGTCTTGCCGCAGCCGGTCGGGCCCAGCAGCAGGATGTTGCTCTTGGCGAGCTCGACCTCGTTCTTCTCGTTGCCGCCGGCCTGCACCCGCTTGTAGTGGTTGTAGACCGCTACCGACAGGCTCTTCTTCGCCGACTCCTGGCCGATGACGTAGCCGTCGAGGAACTCGTAGATCTCCTTGGGCTTCGGGAGCTCGTCCCACTTGAGCTCGTTGGCCTCGGAGAGCTCCTCCTCGATGATCTCGTTGCAGAGGTCGATGCACTCGTCGCAGATGTAGACGCCCGGCCCGGCGATGAGCTTCTTGACCTGCTTCTGCGACTTCCCGCAGAAGGAGCACTTCAGCAGGTCCCCGCCATCACCGATGCGTGCCACCCGCGCCTCATTCCTTCTGGAGCAACTCAGCCCACGTTACCTGTCGGCACGTGCCCTGTGGACCCTAATCCGACAAGTCGGTCTGCGGTCAGACCGACGCGGCGGCTTTCCGGCTGGTGATCACCTCGTCGACCAGCCCGTACTCGACGGCCTCGGCGGCGGTGAGGATCTTGTCGCGCTCGATGTCCTTGCGGATCTGCATCGGGTCGCGGCCGGTGTGCTTGGCCAGCATGCTCTCCAGCAGCGACCGCATGCGAAGGATTTCCCGCGCCTGGATCTCGATGTCGCTCGACTGGCCCTCGCCGCCGCCGGACGGCTGGTGGATCAGGATCCGGGAGTTCTCCAGCGCGAACCGCTTGCCCGGGGTCCCCGCGGCGAGCAGTACGGCGGCGGCGCTCGCCGCCTGCCCCATGCAGAACGTCTGGACCTCCGGCCGGACGAACTGCATGGTGTCGTAGATCGCCGTCAGCGCGGTGAACGAGCCGCCGGGCGAGTTGATGTAGATCGACACGTCGCGGTCGGGGTCGGCCGACTCGAGCGTGAGCAGCTGTGCCATCACGTCGTTGGCGGTGATGTCGTCGATCTGGTTGCCGAGGAAGATGATCCGCTCCTCGAACAGCTTGTTGTACGGGTCCATCTCCTTCACGCCGTAGCTCGTCCGCTCGATGATGTGCGGGAGCACGTAACGGCCG
>DASQMY010000152.1:0-8303 GCA_035645255.1 Mycobacteriales bacterium | reverse complement strand
CCCGCTCCGGCGTGGTCCGGTGCACCCGCGCCTCGGCGCCTGCGAGCCGCTCGAAGATGCCCAGCGCGGTGCTGCGGACCGGTTCGGCGAGATCCGCCGACTGGAGCAGGTCGCGGACGTTGCCCCACGTCCGCACGACCTTGGTCTCGGGGACGTCGACGTCGACCTTGGTCGCGCCGAGCCCCTGCCGCGTCACGTCGCTCGCGCGCAGTCGCATCGGCTCGACCGGCAGCCCGTCGATCGCGTCCTGCATCACCGACAGCGGCACTCCGGCGTCGACCAGCGCGCCGAGGATCATGTCGCCGCTTGCGCCGGCCTGGCAGTGGAACCAGCCGATCCTCGTCATTGCCCGCGCCTCGCGACGCGGGCGGCGAACACACCGGCGCCGAACCCGTTGTCGATGTTGCAGACGACCACGCCAGGGGCGCAGGAGTTGAGCATCGCGAGCAGGGCGGCCAGTCCGCCGTACGAAGCGCCGTAGCCCACGCTGGTCGGCACCGCGATGGTCGGGGTGCCCACCAGGCCGCCCACCGCCGACGGCAGTGCGCCCTCCATGCCGGCGACCACGATGAGGACGTCGGCGGCGTCCAGCTGCTCACGCGCGGCCAGCAGCCGGTGGATGCCCGCGACGCCGACGTCGGTGACCCGGCTGACGCTGCTGCCGAACACGCGAGCGACGAACGCCGCCTCCGCGGCGACCGGGCCGTCCGACGTACCGGCCGAGACGACGCACACCGTGCCGGCCGGCTCAGGGAGCGGCCCGACGGCGACGCAGCGGGCCGCCTCGTCGACCGTGGCGTCGGGGAACGCGGCGGTCAGCGCGGCTACGGTCGGCGCGGGCGCGCGGGTGACCAGTGCGGCCCGGCGCTCGGCGGCGGCGGTGAGCGACTGGACGATCCCGACGGTCTGCTCGGGCGTCTTCCCCTCGCCGAAGACGACCTCCGGGTCGCCGGTCCGCAGGCCGCGGTGGTGGTCCACCCGGGCGAACCCGAGGTCCTCGAACCCGCCGCCGGTCAGGGGGAGCGCGGCCAGCCGCCGTACCGCGTCGTCGACCGCCAGCCCGCCGTCCGCGACGGAGTCGAGCAGGCGGCGTACGTCCTCGCGATCCACGTGCCTCCTCCGGGTTGGCGGTCGTGCCTCGTTATACTCGCCGCGCCCCCCGGGCTCCCCCAAACCCCTAGCCGCAGAGGCCGTCCGTGCAGCTCGACGATGAGACGCTGGAGATCGTGGCGGTGGCCGCCGCCGGCGCGGCCGGGCTGGCCCTGCTGCTCGCGCTGGCGCTGTGGTTCAAGCTCTCCCGGATGATGCGCGCCTACTCGGCGATGCAGGGCGGCCGGGCCGACGACTTCGTCACGGTGGTCAACCGGCAGGGCGCCGCGGTCGAGAAGATGAGCTCCGACGTCGACGGGCTGCGCGACCGGGTCAAGGCGATGAACGCGGAGATCGCCGACTCGCTCCGGCATGTGGCGGTCGTCCGCTACGACGCGTTCCCCGACATGGGCGGGCGGCTGTCGTTCTCGGTCGCGCTGCTCGACGACGACGGCGACGGCCTGGTGCTGACGTCGATCAACGGCCGGTCCGAGACGCGGACCTACGCCAAGGGCGTCAAGGGCTCGCAGAGCGACATGCAGCTCTCCCCCGAGGAGCAGCAGGCGATCGCCTTCGCGACGAAGGCGCCGCGGATTGCGGTCCGGTGAGCTGGGCCGTGTCGTGAGCACGCCGCCCGTCCGGCTGGCCTACCTCGGGCCGCCGGGGACCTTCACCGAGGCCGCGCTGCTGACGGTGCCCGAGGCGAGCTTCGCGACGTTCGACCCGCGCGCCACGATCGCCGACGCACTCGCCGCCGTACGCCGCGGGGAGGCCGACCGCGCGATGGTGCCGCTGGAGAACTCCGTCGAGGGCTCGGTCAACTTCACCCTCGACGAGCTGGCGTTCGGGCCTGCTGACCTGACGATCCGGCGCGAGGTCCTGCTGCCGATCACGATCTCGCTGCTGGCGCGGGCGGGCGTGGGTCTTGGCGACGTTGTGCGCGTGCTGTCGCAGCCGCACGGCGCGGCGCAGTGCCGCGGCTGGCTCGCTGCAAACCTGCCGGGGGTGGCGTTGCAGGCGACGACGTCCACCGCCGAAGCCGCGCGGCTGGTCGCGCTGTCGACCGAGCCGCTGGCCGCGCTCGGGGCGCCGATCGCGGCGAAGGAGTACGGCGTCGAGGTGCTCGTCGACGACGTGGGGGACAACCCCAACGCCGTGACCAGGTTCGTCCTCGTCGGGCCGGCGGCGTCGTCGCCGCCGGCTCCGTCGGGTGCCGACCGCACGTCGGTCGTCGCGTTCATCGGCGACGACCACCCGGGTGCGCTCCTCGAGGTGCTCGAGGAGTTCGCCGTCCGCGGCGTCAACCTGATGCGGATCGAGTCGCGGCCCACCAAGGAGGCGATGGGCCGCTACTGCTTCTTCGTCGACTGCGAGGGCCACGTTGCCGACGCGCGGGTGGGCGAGGCGCTGTCCGGCCTGAAGCGCCGGTGCGCCGACGTCCGCTTCCTCGGGTCGTACGGGCGGGCCGACACCTCCTCCGCGCCGGTCGCCGCCGGCGTCCGCGACGACGACTTCGCGTCGGCAGCGGCCTGGCTGGAGCAGATCCGCCGCGGCGGCTAGACCTCGCCCGCGCGGGCCAACGCCACCGGCCAGATGCGCGACCGCCGCCCGCCCGCCGTACCCCCGGGTCCTCGACTGGTGTGCACCTTGCGTCACGACGCGCCGACGCGGCGCGGCGCGTCATGGCAGAAACCGCACACCAGTGGCGCTGGCGAGCGTTCACGGCTCGATGCGTCCGCGGCTCCGGCTTCGCTCACGTGACTACGGTGGCGATCGCGCGCCGCGTCGTCTCGACGACGTAGCTGGGTCCTGCTCGGAGACTGTGGTCGGTGAACCGGCGGACCAGCCAACCGGCCTCTTCGAGCGCGGTCTGGCGAGCTCGGTCGTGATGGAAGGTCTCCGCCTGAATATGCGGTTCTCGGCCGTCAGCCTCGATGGCCAGGCCGACGTAGCGTCCACCGAGACGTCCGCCGAGCAGCTCGACCGGATAGGCGATATCGATACGACCGGCGATCCCGCCGCACAAGAACGGCAGCTGCAGCTCCGGATAGGGCAGGCCGGCATCCAGCAGCGGCAGCCGCACGGCCGTCTCGAGCGGTGACTCGCTGCGGACGTCGGCCAGGTCGAGGCGCTCCTTTGCCCGCCGAACGTACGGCGCTCGGCGCAGGTGACCAAGGCGCCTGGAGACCTCGCCGAGCATGACGAGGTCCTGCCGAGCCGCTGACTCCAGCAGGCACACCGCGGTCAGCCGGTCGCTGTACCTCGCGCAGTCCACGACCGTCCGGAGGGGCGTCGTCACAGCAAGGTCGTCCAGCGTCTGCACGTCGTCTGGTGGTATGTCGCACCGCTTCACGTCGACTCCGGGTAGCTTCGGATCGCGCCGGCCCGCCGCGACGATCAACGAGATCGGCGCGAAGGTCGGACCTCCTACGATCCCGTGGAGTCGTGCCGCGGTCTCCCTCCCAACGACGACGTCGCCACCAGCCCGCGCACATGCCCGGCGGAGACGGTCGTCCGAGACGTCTGGCCGCTCAAGGTCGACGACGAGATACAGCCCGCGGGCGACGCGGGTGAGTACGCCGCCGCGCTCGTACAGCTCACGGCTCCGACGTACGAAACCAGCGCCGAGCAGGTCGGCGGTCCGTACGTAGCCACCTCGCGCGATTCCGATTGCCACGACGGCTGCGTCGCGGTCCTGCTGCTCAACCATGAGCCCACTGTCACGATCGGACGGGGGTCGGAACGGCGGGGACGGTGAAATGTGCACAGTCCGCAGGAGCGCCAAACCGTCGTGCACAGCCGTTCGCCGATCTGCAGCGCCTGCCCGCCGTACCGACTGGTGTGCACCAGCCGACACGACGCGCCGGAGATCATCGGCGTGTCCCGGCGCAACATGCACAGCAGCTCAGAGCCGGGTGCCGTTGAGGCGCAGACGGCGCTTCTGTGGATGGCGCGTCAGGTCGTCAGATGGGCCATCTTGTCGGGGTTGGCAGTGTTGCGGACCGTCGTGATCCGGCCGTCCGCGACCTCGAGCGTCACGACCGACACCGGCTGGCCGGCCACGCGCAGCACCACCCCGAGCGCGCCGTTCACCGGTACGACGTCGACGCTCGCGCTCGCGGCAGCCCGCGCGACGTTGACCAGGAACATCGCGACCTTCGCGCCGCCGACGACCGGCTTGCGCGCGTCCGCGACCTTGCCGCCGCCGTCGCTCCACAGCACCGCGTCGTCGTGCAGCATCGCCACCAGCGCGTCGAGGTCGCCGGTCGCGCACGCCTCGACGAAGCTGCGAGTGAGGCGGTCGTGCTCTTCGCGGTCGGACGGGAACCGCGGCCGGCGCTCGGCCACGTGCCGCCGCGCCCTGCTCACCAGCTGGCGTACGGCGGACGGCTCCCGGTCGAGCGCGCCGGCGACCTCCTCGTACGAGTAGCCGAAGACCTCGCGCAGCAGGAACGCGGCCCGCTCCAGCGGCGACAGCGACTCGAGCAGCAGCAGGAACGCCATCGACACCGACTCCGCGAGCTCCACCGGCTCGTCGGCTCCCGGCGACGTCAGCAGCGGCTCCGGCAGCCACGGCCCGACGTACGTCTCCCGCCGCACCCGCGCCGACCGCAGGTGGTCGACGCACAGCCGCGTGACGACCGTCGTCAGGAAGGCCGCCGGCGACGAGACGGCACCACGATCGGCGGACTGCCAGCGCAGATACGCCTCCTGCAGGACATCCTCGGCATCGGCGACCGACCCGAGCATCCGGTAGGCGACGGCGAACAGGTGCGGCCGCGCGGCCACGAAGTCCCCGGTCACTGCGTCAGCGGTCACACTCATGTCCTCTCGACGAGACAGCCCGCCGCGGTGTGACATCGGGATGTCACAACGGACCGATGTGTCTCGTCAGTGCTGGTGACTCCAACCTTTGCAGACACCAGGAGGAGCTCGTGCACCGCTTCCCGACCGTGGTTGCCGCGCTGGTCGCGGCCACCATGCTCTCTACCGCAGCGTGGGCGCTGGCCGCGCCGCGCTCGTTCTACGACACCGTCGCGACCTACCCGCCGTACAACGTGCACTTCATCCATGACATCGGCGCCTTCATCGGCGGGCTCGGGGCGGCGGCCGCAGCTGCCTTCGTCGTACGCCGGCCGCTCACCGTGGCGCTCGTCGGCAACGCCGTCGCTGCGGTGCTCCACGCCGGCTCGCACATCGCCGACCGGCACCGCGGCGGCTTCGCCAGCGACCCGTGGGCGATGTCGCTGATCGCACTGGTCCTGCTCGCCGCGGCGGGCGTCGCGTCGAGAGGAGAGCGAGCATGAAGATCCTCGTCGCTGGAGCGCGCAGCGACCTGGGCAGCCGGACCGCGGCGCTGCTGCGCGCGGACGGTCATGACGTCGTCGGGCTGACCCGCGGCCCGGCCGCGGAGGGCTTCGTCACAGCCGACGTGCTGGACGCGGAGGCGACGCGCCGCGCGGTCGCCGAGGTCGCACCCGAGGTCATCGTGCAAACCCTCAACGCGCTGCCGGAGAAGGGACCGCGGCGCGCCAAGGACATGGTCGCGACGAACCTGCTGCGCACCCAGGGCACGCGCAACATCGTCGACGCGGCGGTGAAGGCTGGGGTACGGCGGGTCGTCGCCGAGTCGTTCCTGATGGCCTACTCCGGGACCCCGGTCGGCGGCCCGCCCGCGACGGAGGAGAGCGCCACCGGCGCGAAGACCGGCAACGCCGGCATCGACACCGCGATCGATGCGCTGATGGAGCTGGAGCGGCAGGTCCTCGGGTTCGGCGGGATCGTCATGCGCTGCGGGCTGTTCTACGGCCCGGAGCTCGGCTCGTCGAAGTTCATGGCCGGCCTGGTACGCCGCCGGTTGCTGCCGGTCGTCGCGGGCGCCGACAACGTCGTGTCCTACATCCACATCGACGACGCCGCCGCGGCACTGGCAGCGGCGGTCACCCGCGGCCAGCCGGGCAACGTCTACAACGTCGTCGACGACGAGCCGGCCGGCGCGGCGGACTACCTCCGTGAGCTGGCCGCGACGCTCGGCGCGCCGCCGCCACGCGTCGTACCCAGGTGGCTCTTCCGGCTCGCCGCGGGCAGCTACGTCTCCGCGGTCGTGAGCATCAACCTCGCGCTGTCCAACGCCAAGGCGAAAGAGGAGCTCGGCTGGGCACCGGCCTACCCGACGTTCCGCGACGGCCTGCGGGCCGGGGCGGCGGAGCCGGTCGCGTAAACCGCCTAGCGGCGGACCGATATCCTCGACGGGTGATCGACCTCAAGCTCGTCCGCGACGACCCCGACGCCGTACGCCGCTCGCAGATCACTAGGGGCGAGGACGCATCGCTCGTCGACGCGCTGCTGGAGGCCGACACCCGCCGGCGCGAGGCGGTGCTGCGCGGCGACCAGCTGCGCGCGGAGCAGAGGTCGCAGGGCAAGGGCGTCGCCAAGGCGCAGGGCGATGAGCGGGCTGCGCTGCTCGCCAAGCTGTCCGACATCGCAACCGAGGTGAAGCAGGCCGAGGCGGACCAGGTGGCCGCGGACGGCGTGCTGCGTGACGTCCTGCTGCGCATCGGCAACATCGTCGAGCCCGGCGTCCCCGAGGGCGGCGAGGACGACTACGTGGTGCTGCGCGAGGTCGGTGCGGCGCGCGAGTTCGACTTCCCGGTCCGCGACCACCTCGAGCTCGGCGAGGCGCTGAAGGCGATCGACGCCGAGCGCGGCGCCAAGGTGTCGGGGGCACGGTTCTATTTCCTGACCGGGGTCGGTGCGCTGCTCGAGCTCGCGCTCGTCCAGATGGCGATGACCCAGGCGTCGGAGGCGGGTTTCACGCCGGTCATCGCGCCGGCGCTCGTGAAGCCGGACGCCATGGAGGGCACCGGTTTCCTCGGCGCCCACGCCGCCGAGGTCTACCGGCTGGCCGACGACGACCTCTACCTCGTCGGCACCAGCGAGGTCTCCCTCGCCGGCATGCACCAGGGCGAGGTGCTCGACCTGGCCGGCACGCCGCGACGCTACGCCGCGTTCTCCTCATGTTTCCGGCGCGAGGCGGGGTCCTACGGCAAGGACACCCGCGGCATCATCCGCGTCCACTGGTTCGACAAGGTCGAGATGTTCTCGTTCTGCCCGCCCGAGCAGTCGCGCGACGAGCACCTGCGGCTGCTGGCCTGGGAGGAGCAGTTCCTGCAGGCGCTGGAGCTGCCCTACCGGGTCATCGACGTGGCCAGCGGCGACCTGGGGTCGTCGGCGGCGCGCAAGTTCGACTGCGAGGCCTGGCTACCCAGCCAGCAGCGCTTCCTCGAGCTGACGTCGACGTCCAACTGCCTGGACTACCAGGCGCGGCGGCTGGCGATCCGCCACCGGGTCGATGGCAGGCCGACGGTGCTGCACACGCTCAACGGCACCCTGTGCGCCGTACCGCGCACGATCGTCGCGATCCTGGAGAACCACCAGCAGGCGGACCGCTCGGTCGTCGTACCGGCGGCGCTGCGGCCCTACCTCGGCGGCCGGGCGCTGCTCGAGGCGGTGACCTAGCCGGGGACCGGCGCGGTGATCACAGCGGTCAGGTGTACGGCGGCGCTCGAGCTGATCATCGGCATCCGGACGGTGACCGAGCCGGCGTCGGCGTCGACCTGGATCGTGCCCTCGGATTCGGGGTCCCAGTAGTAGGGGTCCTCGTCGGCCCCGAGGCTGATCGTCGTGTCGGTGAGGTCGAGCTCGTCGTGCCGAGGCCAGCCGAGACCTGGGGAGTCCGGAACAGAAATGTCGGACCGCGCCGGGACGATCTCCGGATGGACATCACCGCTGCACTCGCCGGCCTCGTCGTCGGCGCGCTCGCCGCCAGTCTGCTCGCCCGGTCACGGCACACGGCCGCGGTGGTGCGCGCCGAGCGGGCCGAGATGGCGCTCGACGCGGAGGGCCGGGTCGCCGCTGAGCGGGCGCTCGCGCTGGACGAGGCGCGCGACCGCCTCGGCGACTCGTTCGCCGCTGTGTCCGCCGACGTGCTGCAGCGCAACAGCGAGCAGTTCCTCGCGCTCGCGAGGACCGAGTTGGCGCGCACGTCGGCCGACGCGCGCGTCGACCTCGACCAGCGGCGGCTCGCCGTCGAGCACCTGGTTGCGCCGCTGCGCGACGCGCTCGCCGGGGTCGAGAGCCACCTGCAGGGCATGGAGGCCGCACGCCGCGACTCCTACACGCTGCTCACCGAGCAGGTGCGTTCGCTCGGCGAG
>DASQMY010000151.1:0-6232 GCA_035645255.1 Mycobacteriales bacterium | reverse complement strand
ACCACCAGCGTGTGGTCGCCCGCGTCGTGCGTCGACCGCACCCGGCCTTCGAGCGTGAGCAGCGAGCCGTCGAAGAGCACGGCGCCGGTGACCTCGCCGTCGTGGTGCGGGAAGCCGGCGGCCCGGGCGTCGACCGGGCGGCCGCGGGTCGCGAACCACCGCGCGAGGTCCTCCTGGTCCGCCGACAGCACGCTGATGCCGACGATCCCCGAGGCGGCCACGGCGTCGTGGAAACGGGCGGTCTTGTCGACGCTGACGAGGACCAGCAGCGGCGAGAGCGACACCGAGGTGAAGGAGTTGGCCGTCATCGCCGAGTCGACGCCGAGCTCGCGGGTGGTCACGACGGTCACGCCGGTGACGAAGCGCCCGACCGCACGTCGGTAGGTCAGTGGGTCGAGCGACACCGTCAGGCCGATGTCACCGAGTGCCGGGCGTTGTCGATCACGATCGCGGCCGGCGCGTCGAGCAGCTTGAGCGTGGTGAACGCGGTCTCGCTGAACGCCTGCTTCTGCGAGGACGAGAGCGCGAGGACACCGACGACCCGGCCGCCGTGGCCGCGCAGCGGCATGGACAGGAACGTGCCCATCTCGCCTTCCTCGTCCTCGTCGAGGTGGCCCTCCGGGTCGGCCACGCGCGCGTCGAGCCCCTGGACGGTGTAGTCCTCGCCCGACGACGACGCGACCGTCTCGGCGGCCGAGACGAGGAAAGACCGGTAGTGGTCGAACGACGCGGGCTCCTTGACGCTGATGTAGGCGACCCGCTCCTGCAGCAGGAGTACGGCGGCGAGGTGGTAGTCCACGAACCGGGACACGACGTCGAGCAGGCCGGCGACGGTCTCCTCGAAGCGGTGCGTGGTCGCGGCCAGCTCGGTCACTGCGGCCGCGACAGAGGTCTCGAAGAGCTTGCGGTCGAGCAGCTCGGTGATCTTGGTCAGCACGTCGTCGTCGTCGAGCTCGACGGGGTCGGCCTTGAGCGCCGGCCGGCCGCCGCGGGCTGCCTCCACCTTCTTCATGACGCCCTCGACCGCCTCGATCAGCTGCGGCGCCTCGAAGTCCTTGGTGAGGTAGTCGTCCGCGCCCGCGCTGCGGCCCCAGTACTTGTCGCTCTGCTGGTCCAGCGACGTCAGCAGGATGATCGGGATGTCGGCGGTCTGCCAGTCGTCCTTGAGCAGCCGGGTAGCGACGTAGCCGGAGACCCGCGGCATCTGGACGTCCATCACGATGGCGTCGGGCTGGTGGGCGAAGACCGCCTGGACCGCCTCCACACCGTCCTCGGCCTGGATGACCTCGTGGCCGTCCTTCGACAGCACGGAGCTGACGATGCGGCGCAGCGTGGGACTGTCGTCTGCAATGACGATCGTTGCCATGGGCGCAGCCTACCGGCCGATCAGTCGGCGTACGGTGTCGACCAGCTCGTGCTGGTCGAAGTCCTGCTTGAACAGGTACGCCGTCGCGCCGGCCTCGAGCCCGGCCCGCTTGTCGGCGTCGTCGTTGCGCGAGGTCATCAGGATGACCGGGACGTCCTCCCAGCCCTTGGTACGGCGGATCGTGCGGGTCAGCGTGAAGCCGTCCATGCCCGGCATCTCGACGTCGCTGACCACGAGGTCGGCGGGCTCGGCACGCAGCTTCGCGGCGCCGTCCAGCCCGTCGACGGCCGTGGTCACCTGGTAGCCGGCGCCCTCGAGGATGACCCGCTCCAGCTCGCGGACACCGATCGAGTCCTCGACGATGAGCACCCGCGGCTTCGCGTTCGGCCCGGTCCCCAGCGTCGGCACCGACGCGACCTGGTGGCGCACGCCGCGGGTCCGCTCGGCGATGTCGCGCAGGTCGAGCAGCAGCATCACCGAGCCGTCACCGGAGATCGTGGCGCCGGAGACGCCGGGCACGCGCCGCAGGAACGAGCCGAGGTCCTTGACGACGAGCTCCAGCTCGCCCTCCATCTGGTCGACCGCCCAGGCGACCTGGCGGTCGCCGATGCGGACGATGACCGCAGTGTTGCTGGTCCGGTCGCCCTTTACCTCGAGAGCGACGCCGAGGTCGAGCAGCGGCAGGGTCGTCTTGTGCCGGCGGAGTACGGGGACCCCGGCCAGCATGGCGACCTTCGTCGTCTTCAGCGACACCGTCTCGACGATGCCGTTGACCGGGATCGCGTAGCGCTCGCCGCCGATCCGCGCGACGAGGCAGCGCATGACGCCGAGCGTCACGGGCAGCGAGAGCGTGAACGTGGTGCCTTCGCCCAGCTTGGTGGCGATCGCGCAGGTGCCGCCGAGGTCGTCTACCGCGGCCTTGACGACGTCGAGGCCGACACCGCGCCCGGAGGTGCTGGTGACCTCCTTGCGGGTGCTGAACGCCGGCTCGAAGAGCAGGGCGAGCAGCGGTGACCCGGACATGCCGGAGTCCGGCGGGAGCAGCCCTCGCTCGATCGCCGACTCGCGGACGCGGTCCTCGTCGATCCCGCGGCCGTCGTCGCTGACCTCGATGACGATGTGGCCGCCGGCCGCCCGGGCCGCGACGCGGACTGTCGCCTGTGCGGGCTTGCCGGCTGCGATCCGCTCCACAGTCGTGTCGCAGCCGTGGTCGACGGCGTTGGTGACGAGGTGCTTGAGAGCGTCGGCGACGCCGTCCAGCACCTGCTTGTCGAGCTCGACGTCGTCACCGACGAGCTCGAGCCGGACGTCCTTGCCGGTCGCGGTGGCGACCTCACGGCAGAGCCGCGGGAAGCCGGCGAGAACGCGGTGCAGCGGCACCATCGCCAGCCCCATCGCCTGGTCGCGCATCTGGTCGACGCGGCCGTTGTGGCCCTCGACCAGCTCGCGCACCTGCGACGACGCGGCCTGCAGCTGGTCGCCGAGCGCCAGCAGGCGGCCGAGCGCGAGCGACACCGTCTCGGGGAGGTCGGTCTCGCTGTCGTGCGCCGCCTTGCGCAGCAGCTTCGTCCACGTGGCGTGCTCGGCCATCAGGCGGGCCAGCACGCCGGTGGTGACCTCGATCCGCCGGACGCCGAGACCCACCTCGCCCACGACGTCGATCAGGTCGTAGACCTTGCCGGCGGTGATCCGGATCGACTCGGAGCCGTCCGGATCGCGCAAGTCTTCGGCTCGGCGTCCTCGTCGGCGTCCTCGTGCAGGCGCCACGACTTCCATGACCGGTACGGCGACCGGGTCGTCGCCGTTCAGCGCCGACATCAGCGCGGCGACGAGCGCCTCGAGGTGCTCGGGCGTCGCCGGGCTCGGCGAACCGGGCAGCGAGCGGCCGACCGCGTCGCCCGACGCGAGCAGCACGTCGATCAGATCGCGACGGACCTTGAACCGGCCGTCCTTGAGCGCGCCGAGCAGGTCTTCCATGTGGTGCGCGACGGCGACGACGCTGTCGAGGCCGAGCATCCGCGCGGAGCCCTTGACGGTGTGCGCGTCGCGGAAGAGCGAGCCGATGACCTTCTTGGTCTGCGGAGCCGTCTCCAGGGTGAGCAACCCGTTCGAGAGTGACGCGAGCCGGTCCTCGACCTCGGCGCGGAACGTCGCCATCAGCTCCGGGTCGTTGCCCCAGTCAGCCATCAGCGCGCGCTACGCGACCTTGAACGCGGAGATCGACGACCGCAGCTCGGCGGCCAGCTCGTTGAGCTGCCCGGCGGCGGCGGCGGCCTGCTTCGACCCGACGGCGTACTGGCGGGACACGTCGGAGACCTGGTTCATCGCGGCGACGACCTGGTCGGACGCGGAGCGCTGCTGCTGCGTCGCGATGGAGATCTCCTTCGCGGCGGTGGTGGTCTCGTCGACCATGCCGGAGATCCGCTCGAGCACCTCGACCACGCCGCGGGCCAGGTGGGTGCCCTGCTTGACCTCCTTGGCGCCCTCCTCCGTCGCGATGATGGTGGAGTTCGTCTCCGACTGGATCTCGGCGATGATGCCCTGGATGTCCTTGGTCGCGGTCATCGACCGCTCGGCGAGCTTGCGCACCTCGGAGGCGACGACGGCGAAGCCGCGCCCGTGCTCGCCGGCGCGGGCCGCCTCGATCGCGGCGTTCAGCGCGAGCAGGTTGGTCTGGTCGGACAGGTCGTCGATGACCTCGAGGATGCGGCCGATGTCGTGGCTCTTCTCGCCGAGGCTCAGCGCGCGCGCGGCGATGCCCTCGACGCGGCCGGCGATCTGGTCCATCGACTCGACGGTCAGCTGCACCGCCTCGCGGCCCTGCTCGGCGTACCGGAGGGTCTCCGCGGCGTAGCGCGCGACCGCCTCGGACGTGTCGGCGATCTGCGCCGCGGTGGCGGCGAGCTCCTCGATCGTCGAGGTGGTCTCGCTCACTGCTGAGGACTGCTGCGTCGCGCTCGCGGCGTGCTCCTCAGCGGTGGCGAGCAGCTCGCTCGCGCTGGAGCCGATCTGCTCGCCGCCGGTGCGGATCTGGGTGACCAGGTTGCGGAGGTTCTCGATGGTGTTGTTGAACGACAGCGAGAGCAGGCTCATCGCGCCGTCGTCGAGGAGCGGCTGGACGTTGATCGCGAGGTCGCCGTCGGCGGCGCGCTCCATGTGCTCGGAGAGCTCCTCCACGCGGTGCTGCATCTCGTCGCGCTCGTGGTTGGCCTTGCGCTGCTGCGCCCAGACGGCGTTCGACAGGCTGGCGTTGAACCAGGCGATGGCCGGGAAGATGGGGGCGACGAGGATCAGCGGGCCGACGAGCGCGAGCTCGATGTTGGCGACCCAGCTGGCGAACGCCACGCCGAGCGAGGCGGCGGTGCCGTAGACGAGCGCCTGCCGGCCGGAGAACGACACGGCGGCGAAGATCACCGGCGGGATGTAGAGCAGCCAGAACGGGCCGCGGATGCCGCCGGTCGCGGACGTGACGCCGGTGACGAAGACCATGTTGACGCCGATCAGCGCGCGCCGCCAGAAGTGCACCTTCGCGTCGACGACCGGGAACTTCTTCTGCAGGTAGGGCAGCGCGGTGAGCAGCGCGGCAGCGACCGAGCCGACCGCGGCCCAGACGAGGACGATGCCGAAGTCGACCGGGAACGGGCCCTCGCCCTTGGCGTCCAGGCCGATGTTGTCGGCGACCCAGGCGGCCGTCAGGGTCACGGCAATGCTGAACCAGGCGGCCAGCCCGGCCACCCTTGCCAGCCGACGTGAGAAGTCCACCTGCGTCCCCTTCATCCAGCGCGCCGGATGCTCGCGACCCGATCACGCAGGGCGAAGACGGCGCTCTCGTCTAGCACCCCTACAGGCCCTTCGGCATCCAGGGCCTGTCCCCTAAGCAACGAACGTGCGTCCTCGCCCATCGTCATCAGCGTGGGCTCGAGATCGTCGAGGTCCACGTCGAGCACGCCGTCGACCCGGTCGGTGCGCAGGCCGACCTGCACCTGGCCGGCGAACAGGATCACCAGCCGGGCGTCCCGGGCGCCGTGGGCGCCCTCCTCGGCCGGCAGGCCGAGCAGCGTGCGCAGGTCGATGACGCCGAGCGTCCGGCCGCGCCAGTTGACGACTCCGGCGAGCCAAGCCGGCGTGCCGGGCACCCGCGTGCACCCCGGCAGCCGGCCCACCTCGGCGACGGCGTCCATCGGCACGGCGAACCGCTCGGTGCCCAGCCGGACGAGGACGTGGCTCATCCGCGGTCACCTCCAGCTGCCTGCCGCGGCGCGCGGCGGACCGTCGCTCGTGCGACAGCGTCTGCTGAGGTATCGGCTCCCCGCGCGCCACCTTGACCGCGTCAGGCGCGGAGCAGCCCGACCCCCAGGGTGATCACCGCGACCCCGAGCGACGCCGCGCCCGCGTAGACGAGCAGGATCAGCCGGTTCGGCCTGGTGGCTGCCGGTTCGGCGACCGACAGGAAGAAGCCCAGCGGCATCAGGATCGGGGGCAGCACCAGCGCGGCCCGGGCGACCGACCGCGCGGTGTCGCTCAGGTCGGCGGCGTCGACGTACAGCAGACCGACGAGGGCCAGGATGACCAGCACGCCGGCGTGCGCGTGGCCCGCGCGCCACAGGCCGCGCCGGACGGGGTTGTCGGCGTAGCCCGGCGAGCGCCGGGTGAGGTGCGTCAGCAGCGCGACCCCGCCCGCCTCGATGGTCGGGACCGTCACGAGCACCAGACCGGCGGTGTGGAGGGTGGTGGAAGTCATGAGCGCTCCCGGTAATGGATAGTGATGTTATCCGATGTGGATATCGCTACTATCCATCGCAGGGACGCGTCGTGCAAGTGGGAAGAGGGGTGCTGGCCGGATGCGGATGGCGGAGCTGAGCACGC
>DASQMY010000150.1:0-1833 GCA_035645255.1 Mycobacteriales bacterium | reverse complement strand
GCTCGCCGAGGAGTGGACCTACCGGTTCCTCGCCGCGGCCTACGTCGAGCTGGCTGCGGCGCCGGCGGGCGACGAGGACGGCTGACGGCGAGCCGGGTACGTCGCCCGCCCGGTCACATCGGGACGACGTCGATCAGCTCGGCGTGCTTGGCCGCCACGCCGTCGCCGCTCGAGACACCACGCACCCGGCGCCCCACCCATGGCAGGAAGTGCCGCCGCACCCACCGGACGTCCTCGACGAGATCGGCCCGTCGGGCGGCGCGCCGCGGGATGTCGAGCGGCTGCTGCCACCAGCCCGGGTCGCCGCCGAGGAGCACCGGATCGGTGTGCCCCAACGCCTCGAGTACGGCGGCCGCGACGCGCGCGTGCCCCTCCGGCGCGAGGTGCAGCCGGTCCGGATGCCACAGCCGGCGGTCCTGCAGAGCCGGCGTCGCGCCCATGTCGACGACGATGCAGCCGTGCTCCTCGGCGACCGTGCGGACACCGTCGTTGAACCCGGCGAAGCGGGCGGCCAGCCGATCGGCGGTGCGTCCCGTGCCGCCCGCCCGCTCGATCACGGTGAACAGCAGCACCGTCGCGCCGGACCGGGCGAGCGCCGCGACCGCGGCGCCGTACCGGGTGACCACCCCGTCGACGTCGACCCGCGGCCGCAGCACGTCGTTCGGCCCGGCGTGGAAGGAGATCAGGTCGGGTGCGAGCTCGAGCGCGATCGGCACCTGCTCGGCCACGACCGGGTCGAGCGTGCGCCCGCGGACGGCGAGGTTGGCATAGCGCACGCCGCCGTGGTGCACCGCGAGCGCAGCCGCGACCCGGTCGGCCCAGCCGAGGTGGCGGCCGGTCGGCCCGAGGTCGTCCTCGAGCCCTTCGGTGAAGGAGTCGCCCAGGGCGACGAACGAGCGGATGTCCCCCGGCGGCGTACCCGTCACTGACCTGCCTCTCTCCTGTTTACGAGCCGCGCCTGGTGCGGACCGCGACGACGGCGGCGACAGTGACGACCAGCGCGGCCACGGCGGCCGCGGCGACCCAGTAGGTGTCGCGCGTCTCGACGCCGCCGGCGCCGGCGAGGTGCAGCAGCAGCGGCAGCACGAGCGACGCGATCGTCAGCGACAGCACGGCGATGGTGAGCCGGTCGTTGCCGCGCCGGGTCTCCACCTCGGCGTGGTCGCGCAGCTCGCGCTCGACGCGGGCGACCAGCGCATCCGTCCCGGACGCCGCCCGCAGTCCGCGGGCCAGCGCCTGCTCCATCGCGTGGTCGGTGGTCGCCTGCCACGCCGAGCGCGCGCGCCAGGCACGGAACTCCGACTCGAGCCGGGTCCAGCTGCCGGGCTTGTCGCGGTCCTGCTGGGCGAGGTCGGTCACCCGCCCGGCGTACGACGATGCGGCGTCGCGCTGACGTACCTCGATCAGCACTGCGTCGAGCCACAGCGTCCGCAGCTCGTCGACGTTGGACGCCCGGACCGGGCGGACGCGGACGACACCGACCGACGGCGCCGACCAGCCGACGACGTAGCTCGGCGTCGGGCGCCCGGACGGCACGCTGAACGCCGTCGGGAGCTCGCGTCCGTCGTCAGGGAGCGTCACCATCGTCGTCATCCGCCGGTCGAGCGCGGAGGACCCCGGCCACCGCAGCAGACCGCGCGTCTCCTCCCCCGGCCAGCCGCTGAGCACCAGCGAGGTGGCCCGGGGCACGTCCGGGACGTGCCCGGCGAGCTCGTCGCCCAGCCCGGCGACGAGCAGCTTGCGGGCTGCCTCGCGGCGCGGGCGCACCGCGTCGGCGAGCGAGCTGAACGCCTCGATCTCCGCACCTGCCGCGTGCAGGTGCACGATGGCGTA
>DASQMY010000149.1:0-11430 GCA_035645255.1 Mycobacteriales bacterium | reverse complement strand
CGCCCGCATGCACCATGCTGGTGCGGCCGGGTCGTGGACGACGGCCGGCCGACGATCGAAGGGACGGGCGACGTGACACCCACGAGCGGCACCGGCGAGGCAGGCATCGACGAGCGCCTGCCGGTTCTTGCCGACTGGCCGCGGGTGCAGAGCCGGGTGCGGCCCGATCCCGGGCTCGAGCGGGCGGTCGCCGACCTGGTGGGCCGGATGACGGTGGCGGAGAAGGTCGGCCAGATCACCCAGCCGGACATCGCGTTCGTGACGCCGGACGACGTCCGCGAGCACCACATCGGCTCGGTCCTGAACGGCGGCGGCGCCTGGCCGGGTGCCGACAAGCACGCCACGGCGCAGGACTGGCTCGCGCTGGCCGATGCGTACTGGGACGCGTCTGTGACCAGCAACTCGGCGACCCGGATACCGGTCGTCTGGGGCACCGACGCGGTGCACGGGCACAGCAACGTGCACGGCATGACGGTCTTCCCGCACAACATCGGGCTCGGTGCGGCGCGCGACCCGGGCCTGCTGCGCGAGATCGGTGCGGCTACCGCACGGCAGGTGCGTGCGACCGGCCAGGACTGGGCGTTCGCGCCCACCGTCGCAGTGCCCCGTGACGACCGCTGGGGGCGCACCTACGAGGGCTACTCGGAGGACCCGCGAGTCACCAGCGCCTACGCGTACGAGGCGGTCATCGGCCTGCAGGGCGAGGACGCCGCCGGCATCGGCGCCGACGGCGTCATCGCGTGCGCCAAGCACTACCTCGGCGACGGCGGAACGACGGGCGGCACCGATCAGGGCGTCACCGCAGCCGCCGAGGCCGAGCTCATCAACGTGCACGGCCGCGGCTACTACCGCGCGATCGCCGCGGGCGTGCAGACCGTGATGGCGTCGTTCAGCAGCTGGAGCAACCCCGAGCTCGGCATCACCGAGGGCAAGGTGCACGGCAGCAGCTACCTGCTCACCGAGGTGCTCAAGAACCGGCTCGGCTTCGACGGGCTGGTCGTGTCCGACTGGAACGGCGTCGGGCAGGTCGACGGCTGCACCAACAGCAGCTGCCCGCGGGCGATCAACGCCGGCATCGACGTGGTGATGGTGCCGCAGGACTGGCGGGCGTTCGTGGCGACCACGATCGGGCAGGTGGAGTCGGGCGAGATCCCGATGACGCGGCTCGACGACGCGGTCACGCGGATCCTGCGGGTCAAGATGCGCGCCGGGGTCTTCGAGCAGCCCAAGCCGTCGGAGCGGCTGCACGCCGGCGACGATGCAGCGCTGCTCGCCCCCGCGCTGGCGCGCCGGGCGGTGCGCCAGTCGCTGGTGCTGCTGAAGAACGACGACAACCTGCTGCCGCTGGCCGCCGACGCGAAGGTGCTCGTCGTCGGCAAGAGCGCCGACAGCATGCAGAACCAGACCGGCGGGTGGACGCTCACCTGGCAGGGCACCGGCAACACCAACGCCGACTTCCCGGCGGGTACGACGATCCTCGGCGGCCTGCGCGAGGCGCTGGGCGCGGACAACGTGACGTTCGGCGAGACTGCCGAAGGCGTCCGGCCCGGCGACTATGACGCGGTCATCGCCGTGATCGGCGAGACGCCGTACGCCGAAGGGGTCGGCGACCTCGGCCGGCGCACACTCGAGGCGGCGCAGCGGTTCCCGGAGGACCTCGCCGTGCTCGACCGGGTCGCGGGCCACGGCACACCGGTGGTGACGGTCCTCGTCACCGGGCGCCCGCTGTGGGTCAACAGGGAGCTCAACCGCTCGGCCGCGTTCGTCGTCGCGTGGCTGCCCGGGACGGAGGGCGGCGGCGTCGCCGACCTGCTGGTCCAGGGGCCCAACACCGGCGCCGGCTTCACCGGGCGGCTCACCTACTCGTGGCCACGGTCGGCGTGCCAGGCGACGGTCAACGTCGGCGACGCCGACTACGACCCGCTCTTCCCCTACGGCTACGGCCTCTCGAACGGTGAGCACGGACCGGTCGGCGTGCTCGACGAGACCGGACCGGTCGGCGGCTGCCCCGACGTGGCGACCGACGGCGATCTCGACCTGTTCGTCTGGGGCGACTTCCCGCCGTACCGCGCGTTCGTCGGCGCGCCGGAGTCGGCGGCGGCCGCGCTGGGCAACGCCGACACGCCACTCGATCTCGGCAACGTCACAGCGACCGTGTCCGAGGTCAACGTCCAGCTCGACGCGCGGCGGATCCGATGGACCGGCAGCGGTCCGGCCGAGTTCTACCTCGAGGACCGCACCGGCGCCGGCGACCTGTCCCACCTGGACCCAGCCACCGCGATCGTCTTCGACGTCATCGTCCACGAGCCGCCGGCGGCGGCGGTCGTGCTGCGCGTGGTCAGCGAGGCCGGCTCCGCGGAGGCCGTCGTCACAGGCGTCCTGCGCCGGCTCCCGGTCGGCGAGCGGGCGACGGTCAAGGTGCCGCTGCGCTCCCTGCGGCCCGCTGTCGACCTGACCCGTGTCAGCCGGCCGTTCCTGGTGCGGACGGACGGCGCACTCACGGTGTCGTTCGCCAACATCCGCTGGGTGCCGGGCGCGGCGGACGACGACGACGCCGTCGGCTCCGCGGACTTGGAGTAGCGCCCGTCACGGGGATCAGGCCGGCTCGGTGCCCGCTGCTGCTATCCACTCGACGGCTGCCGTGACGAGTGCGGTGTTGTCCGGCGCCGGGCTGCCGTCCGGCATCGACAGGACGTCCTCCAGACCGATCCGCGCGTCAAGTCGCCGGTGGACGGCCTCGCCGAAGACCGGCCACGCGGAGCTCTGCTCGCCGTGCAGCAGCACCGGCACGGCGACGTCGCCCAGGGCGTCGACGAGCTCGCCCGCCGCGCCGACTGCCTCGTCCGGTGCCAGGTCGTCGACGACCTCGAGCAGCACGCGCAGGCAGTCGTGCCGAAGCGGCGAGCGACGCCATCGCGCGACCGAGTCGACGGTCCACAAGCCGGCCTCGACGCCGACGCCGACCTGCAGCAGAGCCGACGCCAGCTCCTCTGCACCGTCCTCGTGCCAGTTCACCGACGCGAAGTCCGGTCGTGCCCGCCACGTCCGCGCCGCGGCGGACGGATCCGCTCCCGGGACCGCGGCCCAGGCGCCCGTCGTGATCCCGATCGGAGTGCCCGGCGCGACCATGCGGATGGCCCGCACCGTGGCGTCGACGTGCTCCGCGGCGAGAGTGTCCGCGCCGGTGTGGTCCTTGGGATGCACGTGGACCGCCCCTGCGCCGGCCGCGACGGCGGCGCGGGCCGCCACCGCGATCTCGCCCGGGCTGATCGGCAGCGCCGGGTGCGCTCCCGGAAGGCGCGAGCCGTTCAGACAGGCCTTCAGCAGGTTCGTCGTTCAGTCCAGGCCGAGCGCTGCCCAGAACGCCGCGCGGACGGCGCTCGCGCCCCAGGCGTTCGGCTCGATGACGCCGCAGTACCAGAGGTCGCGCTCGGCGGGCCGGGGGCTCGGCTGCGCCGGGCTGCCGGCCTCGACGCCGTGCCCGAGGAACAGCTCGTGGATGCCGGCGACCGCACCGCCGTGCTCGCGCGCGACCTCGGTCAGCGCGGCGTTGAGCTCGCCGATCATCGCGACGCCGTCCGGCCACGGCGGGATCCCGAGCCGGGCCGCGTCGCCGGTCCCGTCGCTCGGGTCGTAGACCGTGCCGACGGCGATGACGCAGTCACCGCCGCCGAGGCGGCGCACCGCGGCGAGGACCTCGCGGACGTTGGCCGCGACGACCCGGCACACCCGGCGCGCGGCCGGTGTGTCGCCGTACACCTGGAGAAGGTCGTTGCCCCCGGCCGTCAGCGTGACGAACGTCGGCGGCTCGGCCAGCCTCGCCAGCTGCGGCAGCTGCCGGTCGAGGACGTCCTGCGAGGTCGCGCCGTCGGTGACGAGCAGCTCCGAGCGCAGCTCGGGGAACCGCGTCGTCAGGTCGCGGCCCGCCCAGTCCGGGAAGTCCTCGTCCCGGTTGCGGACGAGCAGGCTCGCGGCGCCGCGGCCCGGGCCGCCGGCGTAGTAGTCGATCGAGATCGAGTCGCCGAGCGCGACGTAGGTCGTCATGGGCCGGACTGCTACCCCGCGCGCGGCGCTAGAAGCCGAGCCGACGCAGCTGCTTGGGGTCGCGCTGCCAGTCCTTGGCCACCTTGATGTGCAGGTCGAGGTAGACGGGCGTGCCGAGCAGCGCCTCGATCTGCTTGCGGGCCACCGTGCCGACGTTCTTGAGCCGCGCGCCCTTGGGCCCGATGACGATGCCCTTCTGGCTGTCGCGCTCGACGTAGAGAGTGGCGTGGATGTCGACGAGCTCCTTGGTGTCGCGCGGGATCATCTCGTCCACCACGACAGCGATCGAGTGCGGCAGCTCGTCCCGCACACCGGCCAGCGCCGCCTCGCGGATCAGCTCGCCGACCATCACCTGCTCCGGCTCGTCGGTCAGCTCGCCCTCCGGGTAGAGCGGCGGCCCCTCCGGCAGACGTGCCGCGAGCAGGTCGGTCAGCAGGTCGACCTGGAAGCGCGACACCGCCGACACCGGTACGACGTCGGCCCACTCGTGCAGCTGCGACACCGCCAGCAGGTGCTCCCCGATCTGCTGCTTGTCGGCCAGGTCGGTCTTCGTGACGATCGCGACGGCCGGCGTCTTGAGCTTGCTGAGCTCCTCGGCGATGTAGCGGTCACCCGGGCCGATCCGCTCGTTGGCCGGCGAGCAGAACCCGACGACGTCCACCTCGCCCCACGTCGTGCGCACGACGTCGTTGAGCCGCTCCCCCAGCAGCGTCCGCGGCCGGTGCAGGCCGGGTGTGTCGATCAGGATGAGCTGCGCGTCGGTCCGGTGCACGATGCCACGTACGGCGTGCCGGGTCGTCTGCGGACGGTCCGACGTGATCGCGATCTTCTGCCCGACGATGGCGTTGGTGAGCGTCGACTTCCCGGCGTTCGGCCGGCCGACGAAGCTGGCGAAGCCCGACCGGAACGCCGGCCGGTCAGCCGGCGCCGCGTCGTCGGTCATACGACGCCCGCGAGCTCGACGGCCGTCGTACGCCGGAGCAGCGTGCCGTCCTCCGCGGCGAGCAGCACCACCGTGTCGGCGCCGAACTCCACCAGCACCGCGCCGTCGACCGACGGGGGTTTGACCCACTGCTCGCCGACCACGGCGACCGCCTCGAACGACCGCGCACCGCTGGCCGCCGCAGCCACCACGGCGGCGTGCAGCGCAGAGACGGTGAGCGCGGAGTTCGTGTTCTCGACGGTCGCGGCCGCGTAGGTGCGGCCGTCGGTGTCGCGCACGGCGGCGCCCTGCGCAGCACCGGTGTAAGGGGCGTACGCGCGTTGCTGCGCGCTGCGGGCGAGCGTCACGATCTTGGCGTCCTCGGGGTCGAGCTCGGTCGCGTCAGTCATCGCTTCCGTAGTCCTCTTCTCGGTGGATCAGGATCGTCCCGATCCGGTTGCGGCGGCCCTTCGCGCTCTCGGCCATGAAGTTCAGCCCCTGCAGCGTCACCGTCGCACCGGGGATGGGCACCCGGCCCAGCGCCATCGCCATCAGCCCGGCCACCGTGTCGGCGTCCTCGGTGGGCAGGTCGACGGTGAACATCTCGTTGACCTCGTCGATCGGCAGCCGTGCCGTGACCCGCCAGGTCGTCTCGTCGATCTGCTCGACGTTGGGCGACTCGCGGTCGTACTCGTCGGCGATCTCGCCCACGATCTCCTCGAGGATGTCCTCGATGGTCACCAGGCCGGCCGTGCCGCCGTACTCGTCGATCACCACGGCGACGTGCACCTGGCTGGCCTGCATCTCCCGGAGCAGCTCGTCGACCGGCTTGGAGTCGGGTACGAAGGTCGCCGGTCGCATCGCATGGACGACGTCGAGCTGGTCCTTGCCCTCCTGGGTACGGCGGACCAGGTCCTTGAGGTAGGCGACGCCGAGGATGTCGTCGGCGTTCTCGCCGATCACCGGGATGCGGCTGAAGCCGCTGCGCAGGGCCAGCGTCAGCGCCTGCTTGATCGTCTTGTCCCGCTCGATGAACACGATGTCGGGGCGCGGCACCATCACCTCGCGGGCGAACGTGTCGCCGAGCTCGAACACCGAGTGGATCATCTGCCGCTCGGCGCTCTCGATCTCCTGGCCCTGCTCGGCCAGGTCGACCAGGTCCCGCAGCTCGGCCTCCGTGGCGAACGGGCCGCTGGCGAAGCCCTTGCCCGGTGTGATCGCGTTGCCGATGACGATCAGCAGCTTGGGCAGCGGCCCGAAGATCCGGGTCAGCCAGGTCGTCATCTTCGCGGTGCGCAGCCCGACGGTGTCGGAGTGCTGCACGCCGAGCGTACGCGGCGCCACGCCGACCGCGATGTAGGAGACGACCGTCATCAACGAGGCCGCGACGATGATCGGGACGTTGCCGTCGTCGTTCATCACGCGGACGGTCAGCAGCACGACGATGCACGTCGCGCCGAGCTCCGCGGCCTTGCGCAGCAGGAGCAGCAGGTTGAGGTAGCCGGCCGGGTCGCTCGCGATCCGCACCAGGTCGTCGGAGCCGCGGCGGCCGTCGCGCTGCAGCTTGGCGGCGTGGGTCTGGGAGACGCGGCTCATCGCCGCCTCGGTCGCGGCCAGCAGGCCGGCGAACGCGACCAGGATGACCGCGATCGCGATCGACAGCTGGTCGCCGACGTCGTTCACTCGATCGCCTCGGCCGGGCGGCGCCACGACTCGAGCAGCCTGGCCTGCTCGGCGAACATCGCCCGCTCCTCCTTCTCCTCCGCATGGTCGTAGCCGAGGAGGTGCAGGATGCCGTGCGTGCACAGGACGTCGAGCTCGTCGGTCGTCGAGTGCCCGACCTTCAGCGCCTGCGCTTCGGCGACCGCCGGGCAGAGCACGACGTCACCGAGGAGTGTCGGCGGCACGTCGTGGTCGTCGTCCGGCGGCGGCCGGTCGTCCAGCTCGTCCTGCGGGAACGCCATGACGTCGGTCGGCCCCGGCTCCCCCATCCACTGGACGTGCAGCTTCTCCATGTGGCCGGCGTCGACGAGCAGGATCGACAGCTCGGCCAGCGGCGCGACGCCCATCGCGGCCAGCACGTGCCGCGACAGGTCGACGAGGCGCTGCTCGTCGACTGTCGCACCACTCTCGTTGGCGACGAAGATCGCCACGTCAGCGGCGGGGCCGGCGAGTGCCGCCCGGTGCGGCAGCCGACCTCGGTGCCTCGTTCTCCTCGTCGAACCGCGCGTAGGCGTCGACGATGTCGGACACCAGCCGATGGCGTACGACGTCGCTGCTGCTCAGCACCGAGAAGTGGACGTCCTCGATGCCCTCGAGGATCTCCTGCACGACGCGCAGACCGCTGCGCGTGCCGGACGGCAGGTCGACCTGCGTGACGTCACCGGTGACGACCATCTTGGCCCCGAACCCCAGGCGGGTCAGGAACATCTTCATCTGCTCGGGCGAGGTGTTCTGCGCCTCGTCGAGGATGATGAACGCGTCGTTCAAGGTGCGTCCCCTCATATATGCGAGGGGTGCGACCTCGATGGTGCCGGCCGCCATCAGCCGCGGGATCGACTCCGGGTCGACCATGTCGTGCAGCGCGTCGTACAGCGGGCGCAGGTAGGGGTCGATCTTCTCGTGCAGCGTGCCGGGCAGGAACCCGAGCCGCTCGCCGGCCTCGACGGCCGGCCTGGTCAGGATGATCCGGTTGACGGCCTTCGCCTGCAGCGCCTGCACCGCCTTGGCCATCGCCAGGTAGGTCTTGCCGGTGCCTGCCGGCCCGATGCCGAAGACGATCGTGTGCTTGTCGATCGCGTCGACGTAGCGCTTCTGGTTCAGCGTCTTCGGCCGGATGGTGCGGCCGCGCGACGAGAGGATGTTGTGCGTCAGCACCTCGACGGGGCTCTCGCTCGACGGCGTCTTGAGCATCCCGAGCGTGCGGCCGACCGTCTCGCTGGTCAGCACGTCGCCGGTGTCGAGCAGCGCGATCAGCTCCTCGAACAGGCGCGTCGCCATGGCGTTCTCGGCCGGCTCGCCGGTGATCGTGATCTCGTTGCCGCGGACGTGGATGTCGGAGCGGAACGCCCGCTCGATGATCTGGAGCAGCTCGTCGCGCTGGCCGAGCAGGCTCACCATCTGGTGAGCGCCGGGGACGACGATCCGCGTCTGTGCCTTGTCTGCTTCGGCCACGGGTGGGTCTGCGCGCCTGCTTCCTGACATCGGGGACAATGCCACCAGATCGTACCCGGGCAGCCGTGAACCGACGCCGTGGATCAGGCCAGGCCGCGCAGCACCCCGCCGCCGAGGACGTGTCCGTGGACGTGGAACACCGTCTGGCCGGCGTCTTCGCCGGTGTTGAAGACCAGCCGCCAGCCGCCGCCGACACCCTCGGCCTCGGCGATGGCGGCCGCCGCCGCGGCCAGCTCGCCGGCGAGCTGCGGGTCGGCGGCGGCGAGCGCGCCGATGTCGGCGTAGTGGTCTCGCGGGATCACCAGGACGTGGACGCGCGCCTGCGGCGCGATGTCCCGGAACGCCACCAGCCGGTCGGTCTCCCGGACGATCGTCGCCGGGATGTCGCCGGCGGCGAGCTTGCAGAACAGGCAGTCGTCGATCACTCCGGCTCGGCCTCCCAGTCGTCGTCAACGGGCCGCTCCCGCGTCGCGTACAGCCCGCTGAGGCCGACGACACCGAGCAGCGCTGCGCCGCCGATCGTGACGACCAGGAGGGCGAGCTCCTTGCCGGTGGATGTCACCGAGCGCGCCGACAGCGCCGTCGGCGGCGGCTGCTGGTCGGCTTCCTCGATCGGCGCCCTGGTGGTCGTCGACTCCGGTGGCGGCGGCGGCATGCTGTAGGTCTCCACGCGGTACGCAGGACCGGTGCGGCGCAGCGGCGTGCCGGACGGCTCGGTCGGCGTGGCGACGGTCGTGGTCTGCCGCACGGCGCTCAGCGGTCGGGACCTGGTGGCGCGGGGCCGCAGCGACGGGCTCGACCTGCGTGCCGGCGACGAAGTCTTCGTAGCCGCCGCCGTCGTTGCCGGCTTGACCGTCGCGGGCGCGCTGCTCTGCGAAGTCGTCGGCGGCTTGCTGGGCGGCGGCGGGTTGGTCGGCACCGGGGTCCCGGGGGCTGTCCGCGTCGGCCGCACGGTGGCGGTCACCCACTTCGTCGGCTTGGCCGGTGCCACGGCGGCCGGGCCGGCCGCGGGGCGCCCGGCGTACGCCGGCAGTGCGATGCCGAGGCCCACGACGCCGCAGACACCCGCCAGTGAGAAGACGGCAACCGACGAACGACGCACGAGCACTCCTGGTCGAAGCAAGACGCGATGGCGGATGGTAGGGCACCAGCGGCACCGGAAGCCACGAAATCGCCGGACTCCGCGCCACTTACCGGGGCAGATCGGGCCAGCACCCCCGGTCGGCGCGCCTGCTGGGAGAGACCGCGAGCTCGCGGTAAACCGGTCAGGCGAGGGCCGCGTCTCACCCGGCATGATGGCAACCGCAGTGACGAGAGGGGTCACCACGGCCGTGCGCTCCGACGCGGACGAGGCGCTGACCGCCCTCTACATGCAGCACTACGCCAGCCTGGTGCGGCTCGCCGCGCTGCTGCTGGACGACCGCGGCCTCAGCGAGGAGGTCGTCCAGGACTCCTACATCAAGATGCACGGCGCGTGGCACCGCATCGAGGACCCCGAGAAGGCGCTCGCCTACCTGCGGCAGACCGTCGTCAACCTGGCGCGGTCGAGGATGCGCCGGCGGATGGTCGCGCTCAAGCACGCGCCCAAGCCGATGCCCGACGGGCCGAGCGCGGAGTACGGCGCGATGGCCGGCGTCGAGCGCGCCGAGGTGATGGCCGGGCTCCGCAAGCTGCCCGCCCGCCAGCGCGAGGCAGTCGTGCTGCGCTACTACGGCGACCTCTCCGAGAAGGAGATCGCGATCGCCATGGGCTGCAGCAGCGGCGCGGTCAAGAGCCACATCCACCGCGGCATGGCCGCGCTCGCCAAGTCCCTGGAGGCCCTGGCATGAACAGCAACGAGGACAAGCTCAGGTGGGTGCTGTTCGAGGAGTCCGCGACCGTCGTACCGTCCGCGGACGCCTGGCCGAAGATCCGCGAGGGCGTCGACCGCCGGCGCCGCTGGCGGCAGTGGCTGCAGTACGGCGGCGCGACCGCCGGCGCGACCGCGGCGATCGTCGCCGGCGTCGCGCTGGCGAACATTGAGGGCCCCGACCGCCGCGACATCGCCGTCAGCCCGACCCCCAGCATGTCCGCAACTGCCGACCCGACGCCGACGGCCGACCCGACGCCGACCCCCGAGCCGACGCCGACCACGGAGCCGACGCCGACCACGGAGCCGACGCCGCCGTCGCCCTCCGCGACGGCCACGCCGACCCCGAGCGGCACTCCGACCGCGAGCCCCACCACGGGCAACGACCCGCCCATGGTGCCTGGCGGCCGGCTGGGCGACGTCTTCGCCGCGGCTGTCAGCACGGGTGGCGAGATGTCACCGGCGCGGCTGGCGCTGCTGTCGAAGGAGGACGGTCGCGTCGTCCGGTACCTCACCGAGCCGAGTTCCAACGGCGACAACCCCCAGCCGCAGGTCTCGCCGGACGGCAAGTGGATCTACTACCTCGACCCCGGCAAGGGCTGCGACCGGCCACTGATGCGAGTGCGGCCGTCCGGCGGAGCGCCGGAGACGGTCATCGACGGCGTCGAGGCGGTCGACTACTTCGCGCTCAACGGCGACGGCACTCGGATCGCCGCGCTACGCGTCGCAGAGTGTGGCGGGGACGAGGCAGCGCGGCTCCTCGTGGAGTACGACAGCTCGGGCGGGGAGCTGCGGCAGCTGCCGTTCCAGGAGAAGTCCGGAACCGTCGTCACAGATCTCGCGTGGCACCCGACGCGCAACCAGCTCGCGATCACCAGCCTGGGCCAGCAGGACAGCGACGAACCAGACCGCGTCGAGCTCTACGACGTCGCGGCCGGCAAGGTTGTGTCCCAGGTGCCCGGCGTACCGCAGTGCGACCTCAGCGGTGGCGGCGTGACCTCGGCGGTGTTCGCCAGCGACGCGCTCTACATCAGCCACGACTGCATGGATCCTGAGGAGGCGCTGGTGCGGGGGCGCCTGTTCCGCGTCGCGCTCGGGACGGCCGGTGCGACGCCGCAAGAGGTCGTGACACTGCCGCTGAGCACGGTGATCAGATCGGTGTATGCCGACGAGACCACTCGCGGCATCGTCTACAGCACCGTCCGTTCCGGTGAGGAGGACGTGATGGGCCCGACCACCTTGTACCGGCTGTGGCCCGGCGGCAGGCCCGACAAGATCTTCACCAAGCAGGGCACCGTACTCGACGGCCTCGCCTGGTAGGCCGCTGGCATTGTGGCGCCCGCGCGAGGCGAGATCGAGTCGCTCGACTGCGACGCCAGCGGGACGAGGCGGGTCTACGAGGCCGGCTCCCCGGTCCGGTAGTTCCGGCGCTGGCACGGGG